>NZ_JBEBPO010000074.1:0-12732 GCF_040395855.1 Herminiimonas fonticola
TGCTGTAAAACGGTCGATGTAAAACGAACTGCTCGCAAGAGAAAAAAGCCCTCGACGATGAGGGCTTTTTTATATCACCGGATATAAAAATCACTGAAAACAGCGAATAGGCGCCTCACACGGTTGAACAAGAATAACTACCTGGCCGATCAGCAAAAAAAAAAGCCGCTGACAGCGGCTTTCGTACACAGGCTGTTTCCTCCTGCCAAAGCCCGCCTAACGCGCCAACCGGATACCGGAAAACTGCCAACGCGCCGTCGCCGGGAAAAAATTACGATAAGTTGCACGGCTATGCCCTTCCGGCGTGACGCATGAAGAACCGCGCAACACATACTGATTCGACATGAACTTGCCGTTGTATTCGCCCAAAGCGCCAGCCGCAGTCTCATAACCCGGATACGGCGCGTAACTGCTGGAAGTCCACTGCCAGCAAGTAGCGAACAACTGTTTCAATGCTGTTGCTGCATGTCTTGCTGTACCTCCTGCCGCCAAGGACTGCATGGCCGCATGTTCCCACTCCGCCTCGGTAGGCAGGCGTGCCCCCGCCCAGCGCGCATAGGCATCGGCTTCAAAATAGGAAATATGCGTGGCCGCCGCATCCGGATCCAGCGACTGCAAACCGTGCAAACCAAATACCTGCCGTGCTGCTGCATCATCTGTGTGCCAATACAAAGGCTGCGTCAATTGCTGCGTCCGCACCCAATCCCATCCTTCTGACAACCACCACTCCGGATTTTGATAACCGCCGGCTTCAACAAAGACAAGGTATTCGCGATTCGTGACCAGGCGCGATGCAAGCGCATAGGGTTCGATGAATTGTCTATGCGCGGGCGTTTCATTATCGAAACAAAATCCGGTGCCGGCATGACCGATCTGCACCACTCCGCCCTCGAAAGACAGCCATTCCAACTCTCCCGCTGACGCGGAGA
The DNA here is from genome assembly GCF_040395855.1 of Herminiimonas fonticola. Classification (GTDB taxonomy): domain Bacteria; phylum Pseudomonadota; class Gammaproteobacteria; order Burkholderiales; family Burkholderiaceae_D; genus Oxalicibacterium; species Oxalicibacterium fonticola_A. Next base: position 930 of record NZ_JBEBPO010000074.1, read on the forward strand.
CAGGATGCGGCGCAGCACAATACGCCGGCCTCAGCGGATTGCTCCACAACAGATGCAGTACATCGGTCATCATCAATTCCTGATGCTGCTGCTCGTGCTGCAAACCCAGTTCCAGCAGACCGGCGACTTCAGTGTATGCACGATCTGCCAGCGGCTGCGCAAGCAATGCCGTGATGCGTGCATCAACATCGCGGCGATAAGCCTGTACTTCCGCAAACGAGGGACGCGTCAGCAAACCGCGCTGCGCACGCGCATGCTTGTCGCCGATACCGTTGTAATAGGAGTTGAAGAGCACGCGAAAGGCAGGATGATATGGCTGGAAATTCGCTTCAAACCGTTCCAGGATGAAGGTTTCAAAAAACCAGCTGGCATGCGCCAGATGCCATTTGATGGGGCTCGCATCCGGCATCGATTGTGCACAGCAATCCTCTGCCGATAACGGGGCCGCCAATGCAGCCGAGAGGGAGCGCACCGCTGCAAAACGCAGCGCCAACTCACTCGGCTCATTCAAATGGATGCGTGCTGTCTGTACGTTCATGCTTATCCACAATATTGATCGCGAGCCATTTGCTGCACATGGCTTCCGTGCCGTTTACCGGAAATCGATTCGACCGCATGTTTTATCAAAATGTTCCAGCCTGTGCCTTATGCGGCCTGCGCATGACACACCATGAACCACTGCTGCGGATCGCTCCAGAATCTGACATTGTTGAATCCGGCCTGCGTCAGCAGATTGATAAAATCCTGCTGCGTATATTTGTAACTATTCTCGGTATGAATACGTTCACCCTGCTCGAAACAACGCATACCGCCAGTCCAGCGTACCGTCTGTTTCGAGGTGGCTTCCAGATACATTTCTATCCGGCTCAATTGCCTGTTAAAAAATCCGCGATGCCGCCATGCGCGCACATCAAAATCCGCGTCCAGCAAACGATTCAAATGCAGCAGCAAATTCAGATTAAAGGATGCCGTCACGCCCAGGGCATCATCATACGCCGCATCCAGTATCGATTTGTCCTTCAGCAGATCGACGCCTATCAATAAACCGCCACCGCCGTACCCATCTTGCGTACAAGCTTCCTTCAAGTGCCGCAGGAATGCCAGAGCCTGCTCCGGCATGAAATTACCTATCGATGAGCCGGGGTAAAAGAACAGCCGATTTTCCTCCCGCACGCTATCCGGCAGCGCCAGCTCTGTCGAAAAATCCATACCGACCGCGACCATGTCTATGGCAGGAAAACGATGCTGCAGACGACTCACGGCTTCGTGCAGGAATTCGACCGAGATGTCGACTGCAACATATTGCGCCGGCTGCAGTTGCGGAAACAGGCGTGCCGCTTTTGCACAATTGCCCGCACCGAGATCGATCAGCGTCGCTCCGGCGCCTATCGACTGTGCAATATCGCGCGCATGCCGGCTGAAGATTTCCGCTTCGGTACGGGTCGGATAGTATTCCGGCAGTTCGCAAATCGCTTCAAACAGCTTGGAACCCAGAGCATCGTACAAAAATTTCGGCGAAGTATGGGCGCAAGAGGCGTTCAAACCTGCGAGCAATTCATCCTCGATGGTTTGCTTGCCTTGCTCCAGCAGTTGAATGAATTGGGTCAAGCGGGCTCCTCCGAAATAATGCCTACATGGGAAACAATACGCCTATGTGCGCATCACGGGTATCGATATCGGCATCAGTACAATCAGACAGTAAAAAACCCTCCGCCGTTCCCGCTTGCTGCAAACACAGCTTGCGTTGCGTACTGTCACCCCCATATGACAGCGAAACGAGTGCGTAGAACATATGCATTTTCACCACTATTGCTGACAGGACTTGCAAAATACATCATTGCAACTGGTGCTAAGCTATGTATCGCGTCAGTGCACACGCTGATGTGTACGGCACACGGCCGGCAAGTCACCCATGTCATTCGAGCCTGATGCGGGCACATTGAAAATCTGACCTGCTCCCCGCAATAATTTTTTACGCCAGCCACTGACCTTATGATCCCAACGACGTCCCGAGAATTACAAAAAGGCAGCATCGCCACCCTGCGCGGCTTGCTGAAATTCCTGCTGCCCTATAAAAAACAGTTTGCGCTGGCCGGTATTGCACTGCTGGTTGCCGCAGCGGCGACACTGGCGATTCCCTATGCATTCCGCCAGATGATCGACCTCGGCTTCGGCGCCAACGGCATACACGATACCGGCAGCATCAATACCTATTTTCTCGCTCTGTTCGGCGTCGCCTGCATACTGGCGCTCGCTACTGCCGCACGCTTTTACATGGTGTCGTGGCTGGGTGAACGTGTCACGGCAGATGTGCGCAATGCCGTCTATTCGCATGTCGTCACGCAAAGTCCGCAATTTTTCGAGACCACGCAAAGCGGTGAAGTCCTGTCGCGTCTGACTACCGACACGACCCTGATCCAGACCCTGATCGGCACCAGCATCTCGATGGCATTGCGCAATACGCTGCTGTTTGCCGGCGGCCTGGTGATGCTGTTCGTCACCAGCATCAAACTGTCGTCAATTATCCTCCTGATGCTGGTTGCAACTGTATTGCCCATCGTCTGGTTCGGACGGCGCGTCCGCTCCCTGTCACGCGACTCGCAGGATAGAGTCGCAGACTCCTCCGCCCTGGCCGGTGAAATTCTGAACGCAATGCCGACCGTGCAGGCATTCACGCATGAAAAAATTGAATCCGGGCGCTTCAGCAAGACAGTGGAAGATGCGTTCAAGACTGCGATGCGCCGCATCCGCGCCCGTTCGCTGCTGACGATGATTGCGATCCTGCTGATTTTCGGCGCGATTGTTTTCGTCCTGTGGCTGGGTGCGCATGCAGTGATAGACGGCACCATGAGCGGTGGCGAACTCGGCCAGTTCATTCTGTATTCCGCCATTGTTGCCGGCGCAATCGGCGCATTGTCGGAAGTGGTAGGCGATGCACAACGTGCAGCGGGCGCCACCGAACGCCTGCTCGAACTGCTCGCAGTACAATCACCGATTTCCTCGCCTGCAGTACCTCTCGCCTTGCCGCCGCGACGCGCCAACGGTTCTTCACTGGCGCTGGATATGGTGAGTTTTCACTATCCTTCGCGTCCATTGACGCCAGCCATATCCAATTTCTCGGTCGCGATCAAGGCCGGTGAAACGGTGGCCGTGGTCGGCCCGTCCGGTGCCGGCAAGACATCGCTGTTTCAGCTGCTGTTGCGCTTTTACGATCCGCAGGAAGGCGTGATCGAACTCGATGGCGTCGATATCCGCCAGCTCGATCTGCATGCCTTGCGCAATACCATCGGCATCGTGCCGCAGGACACCGTGATTTTTTCAGCCAATGCGATGGAAAACATACGCTACGGCCGCCCCGACGCCAACGATGAAGAAGTCATCGCCGTGGCAAAAATGGCCGCTGCGCATGAATTCATAGAACGCTTGCCGGAAGGCTATCGATCCTTCCTCGGCGAGCGCGGTGTGCGCCTGTCCGGCGGTCAGCGCCAGCGCATCGCCATCGCGCGCGCCTTGCTGAAGAACCCGCCCTTGCTACTGCTCGATGAAGCCACCAGTGCGCTGGATGCGGAATCGGAACGTCTGGTGCAGAGTGCGCTGGAAGCGGCGATGGTGGGGCGCACCACGCTGGTGATTGCGCACAGGCTGGCAACCGTGCAACGCGCCCATCGCATCATCGTGATGGAACACGGCCACATCGTCGAAACCGGCACGCATGCATCGCTGGTCGCGGCCGGCGGACTGTATGCCAGTTTGGCTGCGCTGCAGTTCGGGCAGTATTGATCGCGAACTTGGCAGCACGCCCCTTCAGTTAAAATAGCGAAATCCCGGGAATCAGCATTTCCCCGCAACCCAATAAAAACGGACTACGCATGAAACAGTACCTTGACCTGGTGCGGACCGTACTCGATTCCGGCACCTGGCAGGAAAATCGTACCGGCATACGCACCATCAGCATTCCCGGTGCCATGTTGCGCTTCGATCTGCAAAAAGACGGCTTTCCCGCCATCACGACCAAGCGCCTGGCATTCAAGTCCGTGATCGGCGAATTGATCGGATTTTTGCGCGCCAGCCGCAGCGCGGCCGAATTCCGCGCGCTGGGTTGCAAGGTGTGGGATCAGAATGCAAATGAAAACACCGAATGGCTGAACAATCCCTATCGCCTCGGTGAAGACGATCTCGGCCCGGTGTATGGCGTGCAGTGGCGCCAGTGGCCCGCCTACAAATTGCTCGATGCCGACAACAAGCTGCAAATCCAGGATGCGCAAAAGCGCGGCTTTCGCCTGATCTCGGCCGTCAAGGACGAAGGCGTCGACAAGGTGCTGATGTACAAGGCGATCGACCAGTTGCGCGATTGTCTGGATACCATCATCAACAATCCCGCCAGCCGCCGCATTCTGTTTCACGGCTGGAACTGCGCCGAGCTGGACGCGATCGCACTGCCGGCCTGTCACCTGCTGTACCAGTTCCTGCCGAACCAGAGCACGAAGGAAATTTCGCTGTGCCTGTACATCCGCAGCAACGATATCGGCCTCGGCACGCCTTTCAATCTGGCGGAAGCGGCTGCCCTGCTGCACGTGGTCGGTCGCCTGACAGGCTATACGCCGAAATGGTTTACCTATTTCATCGGCGACGCGCATATCTATGAAAATCATCTGGATATGCTGAACGAGCAAATGACGCGCACACCGTATGCTGCACCCAGACTGGTATTGTCGGATCGTATCCCCGACTACCGCGTCACCGGAAAATACGAACCGGAATGGCTGGAGAAACTCGAACCCGGCGATTTCAGTCTTGAAAACTACCAACATCACGCACCATTGAGTGCGCCGATGGCCGTTTAATCCAGCTCCCTGATCGAATCACATGTCTGCACACCTGACCATCGTCGTCGCCATCGATACCAATAACGGCATCGGCATCAACAACACCCTGCCCTGGCATTTGCCGGAAGATCTGGCGCACTTCAAGCGCACGACCTCCGGCCATCCCATCATCATGGGGCGCAAGACCTTTGATTCGATAGGCCGGCCTTTGCCGAATCGCCGCAATATCGTCATCACGCGCAATACAGAATGGCAACATGCCGGCGTGGAAGCGGTAACATCCATCGCGGCTGCCAAAGAACTCGCAGGCGACCAACAGGCCTTCATCATCGGCGGCGGGCAGATTTTTGCCGACACGCTGGCCGATAGCGACCGTCTGATCGTGACCAGGATAGATAAAGCCTTCGACTGCGATGCATTTTTCCCCGCCATCGATCCGCAACAATGGCAGGAAACCGCGCGCGAAGAGCATCATTCCGAGGCAAATGGATTCGATTTTGCCTATATCACCTACGACCGGATCGCCTAGGATCCGGTTTTTGTCATGCTGCCGTCACGCTCAGGCCTGACACTGGCAGTATCACTCTGGTAACAAGCAGCCGCAGATCGCGTGATCTGCGGCTTTTTTCTCCCCACATCGCCCGCATATCTGCGAAAATTCGCTTTCTTTATCAGGTACCCAATGGGTGCCATTTCCGTCGTCTTGGAGACTGCATGAAATTCCGTTTTCCCATCGTCATCATCGATGAAGATTTCCGTTCCGAAAATACGTCCGGGCTGGGCATACGCGCCCTCGCCGAGGCCATGGAAAAGGAAGGCATGGAAGTGCTGGGCGTCACCAGCTACGGCGACCTGTCGCAATTCGCGCAACAGCAATCGCGCGCATCCGCTTTCATCCTGTCTATCGACGATGAAGAGTTTGGCGCCGGTTCGTTTGAAGAAACCGATTACGCATTGAAATCGCTGCGCGCCTTCGTCGAAGAAATTCGTCACAAGAACGCCGATATCCCGATTTATCTGTACGGCGAAACCCGTACCTCGCGCCATATTCCAAATGACATCCTGCGCGAACTGCACGGCTTCATTCACATGTTTGAAGACACGCCGGAGTTCGTCGCACGCCACATCATCCGCGAAGCGAAATCCTACATGGACGGGCTGTCGCCGCCATTCTTCCGCGCGCTGGTGCATTACGCACAGGACGGTTCGTACTCGTGGCACTGCCCTGGCCACTCCGGCGGCGTCGCATTCCTGAAATCGCCTATCGGCCAGATGTTCCACCAGTTCTTCGGTGAAAACATGCTGCGCGCCGACGTCTGCAACGCGGTGGAAGAACTCGGCCAGCTGCTCGATCACACCGGCCCGGTTGCTGCTTCCGAACGCAATGCTGCGCGCATCTTCAATGCCGATCATTGCTACTTCGTAACCAACGGCACCTCGACCTCGAACAAGATGGTCTGGCACTCGACAGTCGCGCCTGGCGACATCGTCGTCGTCGATCGCAACTGCCACAAATCGATACTGCACTCGATCATCATGTGCGGCGCGATTCCGGTGTTCCTGATGCCGACCCGTAATCACCTCGGCATCATCGGTCCGATTCCGCTGTCCGAATTCACGATGGAAAACATACGCGCCAAGATCGAGGCCAATCCATTTGCCCGTGAAGCCGTCAACAAGAAGCCGCGCATTCTGACCATCACGCAATCGACTTACGATGGCGTGATCTACAACGTGGAAACGCTGAAGAACATGCTGGACGGCGAAATCGACACGCTGCATTTCGATGAAGCATGGCTGCCGCATGCGACCTTCCATGACTTCTACAAAAACATGCACGCGATCGGCAAGGATAGGCCGCGCGCGAAAGAGTCGATGATCTTTTCGACGCAATCGACGCACAAATTGCTGGCCGGCCTGTCGCAGGCATCGCAAATTCTGGTGCGCGAATCCGAAAGCGTGAAACTCGATCAGGACGCCTTCAATGAAGCCTACCTGATGCACACATCGACTTCGCCGCAATACTCGATCATCGCTTCGTGCGACGTCGCGGCCGCCATGATGGAAGCGCCGGGCGGCACCGCGCTGGTGGAAGAAAGTATTCTGGAAGCGCTGGATTTCCGCCGTGCGATGAAAAAGATCGATCAGGAATGGGGCAAAGACTGGTGGTTCCAGGTCTGGGGCCCGGACAGTTTCAGCGAAGAAGGCATCGGCACCCAGGATGACTGGATGATACGCGCCGAAGACGACTGGCACGGCTTCGGCAATCTGGCTTCCGGCTTCAACATGCTCGATCCGATCAAGGCGACCATCGTCAATCCCGGTCTGTCACTGGACGGCAAGTTCGGCGACTCCGGCATTCCGGCGTCCATCGTCACCAAATACCTGGCCGAGCATGGCGTCATCATTGAAAAATGCGGCCTGTATTCGTTCTTCATCATGTTCACGATCGGCATCACCAAAGGCCGCTGGAACACGCTACTGACCGCGTTGCAGCAGTTCAAGGACGATTACGACAAGAATCAGCCGATGTGGCGCATCCTGCCGGAATTTGCGGCAGCCAACCCGCGTTACGAGCGCGTCGGTCTGCGCGATCTGTGCCAGTCGATACACGACTTCTACAAAGCCTACGATGTCGCGCGTTTGACGACCGAGATGTATCTGTCCGACATGCAGCCAGCAATGAAACCATCCGACGCATTCTCGAAAATGGCGCATCGTGAAATCGACCGCGTGCCTATCGACGAACTGGAAGGTCGCGTTACATCGATCTTGCTGACGCCGTATCCACCGGGCATCCCTCTGCTGATTCCTGGCGAGCGCTTCAATAAAACCATCGTGGACTACCTGAAATTTGCACGCGATTTCAACGAGAAATTCCCTGGCTTTGAAACCGATGTGCACGGCCTGGTCAAACGCGAAGTCGATGGCAAGCGCGGCTACTTCGTGGATTGCGTGCGGCAATAAGTCAGCCGGAATTGAATTTCAGCACCATTCAATAATGCAGCCATGTGCTGCATTATTCATTTGGAAAAACGGATTTCTGCTGCAGGCATTAAAATACATGCATCCGGTTTGAAGAGGACAAGAGCATGAAGCCACGCATCAGCGTCATCACCCTGGGCGTCGATGATCTGGAAAAATCGCTGCGCTTCTATCGCGATGGCCTGGGTCTGCAAACCCAAGGCATCATCGGCGAGGAGTTCGAACATGGCGCGGTCGCCTTCTTCGACCTGCAAGCCGGGTTGAAACTCGCACTATGGCCGCGCAACAGCATGGCTCACGATACCGGCCTCGCCGTCGCGCCTGTCAGTGCAACTGAATTCACGATAGGGCACAATGTCTCTTCCAGGGACGAAGTGGATGCCGTCATGCTGCAAGCACAGGATGCCGGAGCCAGCATCGTCAAGCAGGCGCAAACGACCTTCTGGGGCGGCTACGCCGGATATTTCAAGGACCCCGACCAGCATTTGTGGGAAGTCGTATGGAATCCAGCCTGGGCAGCGCCGGACTGAAGCTGTTCGTCAGACAGGAATAAGGACAGGCAACTGCGCATCAAATATCAATTGCAGTAATGAGCCGGAGATCATGATGGTTGCACGCATCGTCAAATTAGGCAGCGAACGCATTGCGGATGAAGGCCTGCGCATAGGTACGGTACGGCGGCCGCCGCGCGGCGTACCCAAAGCAGAATTTTCTTCGCACAACTGGTACGACGTCTGGTTTCCCAATCTTTCACCCAGTGCCGAAATCGTGCCACTTGCCCTGCATGCCACGACAGAAGCAGAGTGGAATGCATTCGCCAAAAAATATCGTGCAGAAATGGCTACACACGACAACACGCACACGATAGAACTGCTGGCGGCGCTCTCGCATCACACCAATTTTTCGGTCGGCTGTTATTGCGAAGATGAATCGCGCTGCCACCGTTCCATCCTGCGCGCACTGCTCAAGGAGAAGGGTGCAAAAATAGCATAGTAAAATCGCCCGCCATGCATTCCGGCTGCGACGCCAGTTGAATACGCCATCACATCATCGAAAAAACGTCTTGCACATCCCGTCTGAAAATAAATCAATGAAGAAAATCGCCCTGCTGTTATTCAGCCTCACCGCCAGTCTCATGATCACCAGCAGCATCGCCGCCGACAAGGATCGCACCATCACCGCTACCATGCCGCAAGGCATGGCCGTGGTCGTCTCGGAAGGACGTCTGGAACCACGCAGCGCCGGCAGCTACAGCCTGCACCTGTATGCAAAGAACGATCCTGCCTATCCTTATGATCGCTTTATCGCCGGGCTGGTACGACCACGCAACGGTACCGTTGAAGAAATCAGATTCGCCGATGTCAATGGCGATAAAAAGCCTGACATCATCGTCCTCACCCGTTATACCGGCAGTGGCGCATTCGTCACCGTCGATGCATTTCGTTTCAACAAGCAATCATTACGGCCATTGCAGTTGCTCACCACGATTGCAGGTATGGATGCCGGCAACGATCCGGTAAAAGCCTTGAAGAGAAAATTGAAAACAGCGCGCTGATGCGCCATGAAGAACAAGAGGGAAATACACAGGCGGAAAGCGAACGCTTTCCGCCATTCACTGCACGACCTAGTTAAAGATCAAACCGTTAAACGTCCAGTAGCCAAACAGAAAAAGTACAATCGCAATCGCAAACTGTTTCCAGAAATTCTTGTTCATCTCATTTTCCCTTTGCCTGTTTGCGGCGCTTGTTAAGCTGCTTGTTAAACTGCATCACACCACGCCGTCGCGTCTCAACTCTGCAATACCCGCCTCATCATAACCCAGCATTTTCAGCACATCGTCCGTATGTTCACCCAATGCCGGCCCCAGCCATTTTGTTTCACCCGGCGTCTCGGATAGCTTGGGCGTAATTGCCGGCAGCTTGATCGGCGTGCCGTCGGCGAATGCATGCTGCTCGAACATATTACGCGCCAGGAATTGCGGATCGCTCATCATGTCACGTACCGAGTAGATTTTCCCGACAGGGACATCGGCGGCCTGTAATATTTCCATCGCGCTGACTATCGTTTGCGTCGTACACCAGCTTTGTATCGCTTCATCGATTTCTGCCGTGCGCGGCACGCGACCGTCGTTGCGCGCAAGTTGCGCATCATTGGCCAAATCGTCGCGCCCCATCGCCAGCATCAGTCGCTTGAAAATCGCATCGCCATTGCCGGCGATCACGATATTTTCACCATCGCCGGTGGTATAGGTATTCGACGGTACGATGCCGGGCAAGGCACCGCCGGTACGCTCGCGCACCACACCGGCGTAATCGTATTCCGGCACCAGCGATTCCATCATGTTGAAGACGGCTTCGTACAAGGCAACGTCTACCATCTGGCCCTGTCCTGCAATTTTCTCATCGCCGGACTTGCCGTTCCATCTGCCGCCAGTCACATCGCGATGACGCAAGGCCATCATCGCACCTATCACGCCATGCATTGCAGCGACCGAATCACCGATGGAAATTCCTATGCGCAGCGGCGGTCTATCCGGGAAACCCGATACATAACGCATGCCACCCATCGATTCGCCGATCGCGCCAAAACCCGGCTGATCTTTCAAAGGCCCGGTCTGACCGAAACCTGACAGCCGCACCATGATGGTGGCCGGATTTTCAGTCTTTAGCTGTTCGTAACCCAGCGACCATTTTTCCAGCACGCCGGGCCTGTAGTTCTCAATGATGATGTCGGCTTCGAGCGCGAGCTTCTTTGCGATTTGCTGGCCGCGCGGGTCTTTCAGATTCAGCGTCAGACTTTTCTTGTTGCGTGCCTGCACCGACCACCATAGCGATGTGCCGTCCTTCAGCACACGCCATTGGCGTATCGGATCGCCGCCATCCGGCGACTCGATCTTGATCACGTCGGCGCCAAACTCGGCCAGCATGCGTGAGCAAAACGGACCTGCAATCAATGTACCGAGTTCAAGAACCTTGATGCCGGCCAGCGGACCGGACGATGCAGTTTTAGTCATGGCAGTCAAAAAAGAATTCAAGGATATCCAGCATGATCAACTCGCAGGCAGAAGATGAAAAGACCCTAGGTTGTACGCCTGTCCAGCATCGCACGCGCGATAGTGCCGGCATCGACATATTCCAGTTCGCCACCAACCGGCACTCCGCGTGCCAGACGACTCACCTTCAAGCCGCGCGCCTTCAGCGTTTCACTGATGTAATGTGCAGTCGCTTCGCCTTCGTTCGTGAAGTTGGTTGCGAGCACCACTTCCTGCACGATGCCGTCAGTAGCACGGCTGATCAGTTTTTCCAGATGGATGTCTTTCGGCCCGATACCGTCCAGCGGCGACAAACGCCCCATCAGCACGAAATACAAACCCTTGAAAGTCAGCGTCTGTTCTATCATCAACTGGTCGCCCGGCGTCTCGACCACACACAGCAAAGCAGTATTACGCTCTGCATCAAGGCAGGTTTCGCAGACAGCGTTTTCCGTAAACGTATTGCACATCGCGCAGTGCTGCACGCGATCAACCGCCTGCGACAAGGCGCGACCCAGCATGGCAGCGCCATCCCTGTCATGCTGCATCAGGTGATACGCCATGCGTTGTGCAGACTTCGGCCCGACGCCGGGCAGGCGTCGCAATGCTTCAGTCAAAAACTCAAGGCTGGACGGGGATTTCAAACGGCTGCTTTCAATTTATGCGGCGACAGACTGCATCAGAACGGCATCTTGAAGCCTGGTGGCAGCGGCATGCCGGCGGTTGCACCGGCCATTTTTTCCTGCGATGTTGCTTCTGCCTTGCGCACTGCATCGTTGAACGCGGCGGCGACCAGATCTTCCAGCATGTCCTTGTCATCAGCCAGCAACGATGGATCGATGGACACGCGTTTTACATCGTTCTTGCACGACATCACGATCTTCACCAGGCCGGCGCCGGATTGTCCTTCCACTTCTATCGATGCAAGTTGCTCCTGCATCTTTTTCATATTGTCCTGCAT
>NZ_JBEBPO010000075.1:0-12728 GCF_040395855.1 Herminiimonas fonticola
TACCGGAATCAGAGAAATCCCATTACGTAGTCATGACAGGCAGTTCACCCATCATCCTGCAAGCGGATTCATTGGCAAACGCAAATGAAGAAAATATCAGCGAATGAGCTGCCGGGTACATAACAAAACTTCCGAACATGTCTTGTTGCCGTACCCAGGATGGAGCCCGACCTACATTCTCTCTTGCCTGCAGACTTGACCCATCGCGCAAGGATGCGATGTTGTCGGCCATCTTGCAGCCGCACGTCATCCAACAAAAAACCCGCAGGTTTTATACCTTGCGGGTTTTTTGATATTTCCTGCCGAGGCTTATTTAACGGCGGCGTGAAAACGCATCGTCACGATTTTCTTCCGGCGCATCTTCTTCACTCTCATCTTCTACATCACTCAACGATGGCGGTGGCTGGAAGGTGGCAAGCAATTCGACGCGACTTTCCGGCGTTTCCAGGCTGATGCGCCCAAGCAGACCGGTACGATAATCCTGCAGAAAAATATGCGCAGCTTTTTCCAGATCGAGTTCGCCGCCCTTGATGCGCAGGCCACGACGCACAGCCACGCCTTCGATCACACTGACACCATCGATGCCTTCGGTCTTCATGCCATAACGTGCCGTCACCAGCGCGGGATAACGCGCCAGAATGATATCGGCAAGAAAGGTCGCGACTTCTTCCTCGATCAATGCATTGCTGCCGATTGCATGGCTGGCAGCCAGCATCAGGCCGTCGCTCGGATATGCAATCTTGGGCCACATCATGCCCGGCGTATCGGTCAGCACGATGTTATTGCCGAGATAGAGACGCTGCTGCATCTTGGTCACGGCAGGTTCATCACCCACCTTGGCAACACGCTTCTTGAGCAGCGCATTCATCAAGGTCGATTTACCGACGTTGGGAATACCCATGATCATGATGCGCAGCGGTTTGAGCGCGGTGCCGCGATGCGGTGCAATCTTCATGCTCAACGCAGGAATCTTGGCGACGTCGGACGGCTTCTTGCAACTCAGCGCAACTGCATGCACATTTTTCTGCTTGTTGTAAAAATCCAGCCACTGCTGGGTTGCCGCAGGATCTGCCAGATCACTCTTGTTGAGGATCTTCAGGCAAGGTCGCTGCCGGAATGTGCGCAATTCTTCGATCATCGGATTGCAGCTGGCTTGCGGTATGCGTGCATCCAGCACTTCGATGATCATATCGACCTTTTCCATGGCCTCCGCCGCTTTCTTGCGGGCGGCGTTCATGTGGCCTGGGTACCATTGTATGGACATGCGTGACTTTATCTGAGGGAAGCAAGCCGCTATTTTACTCGCTCACAGCCCTGCCAGAAGCAAAGCTGCCCACTGTTATGCACATTACAGGCCGGTAGCCATGCTCGATTGTCATATCCATGTCATATCCGGGGTGCAGCATAGCCCTGCAGCGCCAACGGAGTCTGGCGCGGAAATGACTCCGACCAATTCCCGCACAGCGCTTTTCCAGCGGTTTTCAGCTGTGAATATAACGCTGCGCCGCCAGAAAAATTATCTATTGTGCATCGTCTCCCTACCCTTCCCTATCCCGTCATGCCGGCCGTCGCTGTGGAGTTGCAATGATCGCTGCCAGCGGCTTGAGCTATGGCTCCGATCAATCCGGCCTGATCTGGGGCTATCTGTTCGGGCGCGCCACTCAGGATGCAACGCAAGCCGTGCTGCTCAGTTCCGCCGCCGCACTGGCGTGGCTGAATAATCCGCCGGAACGCGCCCCCGGCGAATTCATCTGGCTGCATTTCAATCTGAGCAATACCGCCAGCGAAAAATGGATGGGCGAGCATGCACACGTCGCCGATGAATTCAATGAGGCACTGCACGACGGTTCGCGCTCGACCCGCATCGAACTGGCCGATGACACATTGATTGCAGTCGTCAACGACGTACTGCACAACTTCTCGCTGGATTCCGCCGATACCGCGACCTTGTGGCTGAGCGTGACGCAGCATGTCGTCATCAGCGCGCGCCGCACGCCACTGAAATCGATAGAACGCCTGCGGCAGGCAGTGGAGCGCGGCGATGCCATACGCTCATCGGTAGAACTGCTGGTGCACCTGCTGCGCGATCAGGCCGACGTCCTGGTCAGGATCGTGCGCGATGCGGTGGCGCGGGTCGACAAGGTGGAAGACAGTCTGCTCGCCGGCCGCCTGAACAAGCAGCGCACGGATCTGGGTGCGCTGCGACGCATACTGGTGCGTCTGCAGCGCCTGCTGGCGCCGGAACCGGCCGCCCTGTTTCGCCTGCTGCAAAAACCGCCGGGCTGGGTGGCCGAACTCGACACGCAGGAATTGCGTCAATCCACTGAAGAATTCTCCGTCGTCCTGAGCGACATGAGTTCGCTGCAGGAACGCATCAAGTTGCTGCAGGAAGAAATCGCCGCCCAGGTCAATGAAGAAAACAGCCGCAGCCTCTACGTGCTGACCATCGTCACGGTGCTGGCGCTGCCGATCAATATCATTGCCGGTTTGCTGGGCATGAATGTCGGTGGCGTACCGCTCGCCGATCACGCATACGGTTTCTGGATCGTGGCCGGAATCGTTGCCACCTTTACCGTGGTGGCCGGCTGGTTTGTCGTACGCAAGCAAAAACAGGATTGATCGCTCACCCGACTTTCTCCAGAGCGCGTCAATCTCGCATAAAATCTGACAGCCATTAAAATTTCTGCCCGGCGCGCCATCCATAGCCAGGTTGCGCCACTCTTCAAACCGTCCACGGAAGAATCCATGTTCGCCAAAGTGCATGCAGTTGCAAAACAGGTCAGTGAAATTGTCGTCGGCAAGGACACGCAAATCCGTCAGGCTCTGGTGTGTCTGCTGGCAGGTGGCCATCTGTTGATCGAGGATGTACCCGGCGTCGGCAAAACCACGCTGGCGCATGCGCTGGCGATCTCGCTCGGCCTGCAATTCAATCGCCAGCAATTCACCAGCGATCTGCTGCCGGCCGATGTCGTCGGCATTTCAATTTTTGATCGCGAAAAGAACGCTTTCGTATTCCATCCCGGCCCCATCTTCACGCAAGTATTGCTGGCCGATGAAATCAATCGTGCCACGCCGAAGGCACAGTCTGCATTGCTGGAAGCAATGGAAGAACGGCAAGTGACTTCCGACGGTGTGACGCGCAACCTGCCGCAACCTTTCTTCGTCATCGCAACACAGAATCCGACGCATCAGATCGGCACCTTTCCCTTGCCGGAATCGCAAATGGATCGATTCCTGATGTGTCTTTCACTCGGCTATCCGGATGCCGCTTCCGAGCGCGCCCTGCTGATGGGCGAAGACCGGCGCACGCTGCTGAAAGCCATGCGCATGGCCATGCAGCCGGCCGACCTGCTGGCCGCGCAGGCCGAACTGAAAAAAATTCATGCGTCGTCCTCGCTGATCGATTACATCCAGGCGCTGGCACAGGCCTCGCGCCAGAACGGCATGTTCGCCGAAGGCTTGAGTCCGCGCGCAACGATAGCCTTGCTGCAGGCGGCGCGTGCATGGGCGGCAATGGAAGGGCGTAATCACGTGATCCCCGAAGATGTGCAAGCAGTGCTGGTACCGGTCGCCGCCCATCGTTTGCGCCCCTTGAAATCGGTGGCCGGCAGCGCCTTGAGCAGCCGCGATCTGGTGCTGCAATTAATGAAATCGGTCAGCGTTTAATTCTGCGCGCATGCACACGCAGAATTCATGATCAAGTCTTTGCAAAAAATGTTTCAGCTATGGACAGCCCGCTGGCTGTTCAGACTGCATGATGCGGAAGTCGGCGAAGTATTCTTGAATCAGCGCCGGGTCTTCATCGTCCCTACCCGTGCCGGCCTCACGTTCGGCGTGATGCTGGTGGTGCTTTTCCTGTGCTCGGTCAACTACAGTCTCAGCCTCGGCTTTGCGCTGACGTTTTTGCTGGGCGCCTGCGCCATCATCGACATGCATCTGACCTTCCGCAATCTGGCGCATCTTTATCTGCATCCGGGCCGTGCGCCAGCCGTGTTCGCCGGCACCGATGCACAGTTCGAGCTGCGTCTGGAAAATCGCCGCAAGCACGATCGCTATGCAATCTGGCTCGCTTTCATCGGTGATGATTTACCCATGCGCGATCATGTCACCGATATTGCCGCCGGCAGCAGCCGTAGCGTCATGCTCAGCGCGCCCACGCAGGAACGCGGCTGGTTCGACGCGCCGCGCATACGCTTGCAGACGCGCTTCCCACTGGGCTTGTTGCGCGCCTGGAGTTACTGGCAACCGGCAATGCGTGTTCTGGTTTATCCGCAGCCGGAAGCAGACGGCCCGCCGCTACCCTTGCATGAAGATGAAACAGCAGATGGCCGTGGCCATGTCGGCCATGACGATTTCGCCGGCATACGCGCCTACCAGGCCGGCGATTCGATACGTCATCTGGCATGGCGACAAATTGCGCGCATCGACGGCGGTGCATTGGTGACCAAACAGTTTGAGGGCGGCGCCAGCAGCGAGCTGGCCATCGACTACGCAAAATTGCCGCGGGCGATGGATGTGGAATTGAAGCTGTCGCGCATGACGCACTGGGTGCTGGCAGCAGAAATGCGCGGCCTGCCCTATGCCTTTCGCCTCGGCAGCAGCGACTTCCCGCCGGCTGTCGGACCGGCGCATCAGGCTGCATGTCTGCGCGCGCTGGCGCTGTTCGAACGAACGTCGGAGCCTACCGCATGAGTTTTCCGCACAGGATTTTCCCATCCTCCGTGCGCCCGATGTCGCGCGACAAGGCCGATACCCTGCTCCTGCTGTTCGCTTGCGGCCTGGTGCTGGCGCCGCATGCCTTGCACCTGCCCTTGTGGATTACCGGGCTCAGCATTGCATTGATGCTGTGGCGTGGCTGGATCACCTTTCGCGGCAATCGCATGCCGCCGCGCTGGCTGTTGTTACCGATTGCCGTGGCAGCAATGGCCGGTGTCTATCTCAGCTTCAAAATGTTTTTCGGCCAGGATGCCGGGGTGGCGATGCTGGTGCTGCTACTGACATTCAAATTGCTGGAGATGCACGCCGGCCGCGATTTGTTTGTCGTCGTGTTCCTGAGTTTTTTCCTGCTGCTGACAAATTTCTTTTATTCGCAAACCATCGTCACCGCCTTGCTGATGAGCGCAGCCGTGATTGCGATCCTGACCGCGCAACTGTCGTTTCAATATACCGGTGCGGTACCGCCACTGCGCAAACGTCTGCGGCTGGGTGCCATGATTTTTGCGCTGGCGGTGCCGCTGACGATCGTGCTGTTCCTGTTGTTCCCGCGCATACAAGGCCCGCTGTGGGGCATGCCCGGCGCTGCCAATTCCGCTCGCAGCGGCTTGTCCGACAGCATGGCGCCGGGAAATATCTCGCAGCTTGCGCTATCCGGCGAGATTGCATTTCGCGTCAAGTTCATCGATCCGGCACCGGACAATGCCAAACTATATTGGCGTGGCATCGTACTTGGTCAATACGATGGTCGTACATGGAGCCGGCAACCGTCACGCAATCAGTTTAATTCGCCACTGCAATGGGAGCCGCGCGGCCAGCCCTTGCGCTATCAGGTCACGCAGGAACCCACTTCACGCCGCTGGCTGTTTGCGCTGGAACTGCCGCAGTCTGCACCTCAGTTGATCAACAATCGCAGCGGCATCACACCCGATTTTCAACTGGTGTCGCAACGCCCGATTGCAGATCGTGTCCGTTACGATGTGGCGTCCTATCTGGACTACGCGCTGCAGCCGAATGAAAGCCAGCTTGCCTTGCAACAGTGGCTGGAACTGCCGGCAAGCTACAACCCGCAGGCACTGACCTTCGCCGCCGAGCTGCGCAAGACCTCGGGTGACGATCTGGAGCTGGTGAACAAGGTTCTGCAATTTTTCCGGCAGGAAAAATTCAGCTATACCCTGCAACCGCCGCTGCTGGGCCGCAACAGCGTCGATGAATTCCTGTTTTCCACCCGCGCCGGTTTTTGCGAACATTACGCTGGTGCCTTCGTAGTGCTGATGCGGGCGATGAATATCCCCGCACGTGTCGTGACCGGTTATCAGGGCGGACAGATGAATCCCGTGGATGGCTACATGACTGTACGTCAATCGGATGCGCATGCGTGGGCCGAAGTCTGGATAGAAAAACGCGGCTGGCTGCGGATAGATCCGACTGCTGCCGTTGCACCTGAGCGGATAGAGCGCAATCTTGCCGGTGCCGCGACGACCACGGCATTCGGCGGTTTGCTCAATGTGAACATCGGCCCCGATTCATGGCTGCGAAAAATGCGCTTCCGTTGGGATGCTGTCAACAATGGCTGGAATCAATGGGTATTGAACTACACGCCGGAGCAGCAAAAGAGTTTGCTACGCACGCTGGGCTTCGGTAACATCGACTGGCGCGCGATGACGGCATGGATGTTTGCGCTCGGCGCTGCGATCATGTTGCTGATCGCACTGGTATTGAACGCCAATCGCAAAAAAATTGATCCCATCGATGCCAGCTATGCAAAGCTCTGCAAACAAATGATGCAATTGGGTTATCCGCGTCATCCGCATGAGGGGCCGCGTTCCTATTCAAAACGATTGCTGGACTCTGCTTCCGCACTCACGCAAGAGCAGAAACACGCCATCAAGAATTTCCTGATCCTGTATGAAGCAGCACGCTACCGTCCGCTTGAAAAATCTTCACTGCCAGACGTGCTGTCCAAACTCAAAACACTATTGAAGCTATCCCGATGACATTTTCCTTTTTTTCCAGTCGCGCCTCGCTGTTCGCACTCTCCTCCGTCCTCGCCCTCAGCGGCTGCGCCTTTGCCCATGAAAGCGGCAAAAAACCGCAGACCGCAGTCAAGGCAAAGAAAGTCGTCAAACCGGTACAAGGCGATGAATTCGCCAACTTCAACCAATGGCGCGATGTCGCGGACTTTATCGACCGGATGGCAGAAAAAAACGGCTTCGACAAGAAAGAACTGCAAGCCACACTGAGCAAAACGCATTACGTCGATAGCGCCATCCAGTTAATGAAACCGGCACCACCCGGCAAGCCGAAAAACTGGGCAGCCTACCGCAGCCGCTTCGTCGAGCCGGTACGCATTGATGCCGGCGTCGCCTTCTGGAATACCTATGCCGATGCGCTGACGCGCGCCGAAAAGCTGTATGGCGTCCCGGCGGAAATCATCGTTGCCATCATCGGTGTGGAAACCGTATACGGTCGCAATACCGGCAACTTCCGCGTGATGGACGCCATCACGACACTGGCATTTTCCTACCCCGAAACAGCGAACCGCAGCGCACGCATGGCTTATTTCCGTGGCGAGCTGGAAAACACCTTGCTGTTCGCGCGTGATGAAAAAATCGATCCGTTTTCATTGCTGGGTTCTTATGCAGGCGCCATCGGCTGGCCGCAATTCATGCCCGGCAGCATACGTAGATTTGCCGTCGATTTCGATGGCAATGGCCATATCGATCTGCGTAACTCACCAGTCGATGCGATCGGCAGTGTCGCCAACTTTCTGGTGCAGCACGGCTGGCGTACCGGCGAGCCCACGGTTTTTCCCGCCACCGTGGACATGACGGAAAACTGGCAGCGTTTTATCGGCCAGGGTCTGGAAGCAAAATTCAGCGTGACGGAATTAAAGGCGGCCGGCGTCACACCGACGATGGAACCGCCATCCGATATGTTGTTCGGTCTGGTGGATTTGCAGAATGGTGCTGAGGCCAGCGAATACTGGCTGGGCGCGCCCAACTTTTTTGCGATCACGCAATACAATCGCAGCTTTTTTTATGCAATGTCGGTGATCGACTTGAGCCGCGCAGTGCGAGCGGCACGCAATTACTGAAACGACATATGCCGGTTTACACATAATTTTTTGCATGTATATACCAGCGCATCTAACAAGTCCTGCTGCACCAGCATCAACTTCTACCGTAACGAAACCCGGCGGAAGCATATTGAAAAGTATTACTATCGCCGACCATCACGACCTGAAGCAGTCATGGCCATTTAAAAATGCAATGTACTTCCAACAAAAAAGCCCGCAATAAGCGGGCTTTTTAAATATCAAATCTCCGGCATGAATTTGTGTCACTTGATCTTGATCGAGTATCACCAAACGTGCTTATACATCACGCTCAGTACGGCGCCGGTCGCCGGCAGACGACTGGTGTTATTACTATTGCGCATCAGTTGACTGTAAGCAGGCAGGTAGTATTTATTCAGCAAATTCTCGATACCTACTGTCACTGTGTCCTTCTGCGTAAAAGCATAACGGCTGATCAAATCCAGCGTGGTGTAGCTATGAACATCGCGCCGTCCAAAACCTTCCACGCCATTCAAGCGATAGTCGCGCGAACCGAAGTAAGTTGCCTGCAGACGATGACTCCACTGCTCGCTCGGCTTGTACTGAACGTAGCCGGTTACTTTTACCGGCGGAATGCGATAGCCTGTCATGTCTTGATCGGCTTTACCGGCAGGGCGTTCTTTGCCTTGCATATAGGTAAATGTCGCACCACCACCCCAGCTTCCAGATGGCAGATAATCAAGGCTGGCTTCAACACCTTTGATCTTCTCCTGAGTCCTCAACAAAATCAGTCCATTGTTGATACTTTGCACATCACCTAGTTTTGAAGTCGATTCAAAGATCGCAAAAGAACCCAGCACGTCGCCAAATGCACCGCGCCAACCTAATTCGTAGTTGTTGGTTTTAACCGGAGCAAGCGTCGATGATGCAAGATTCAAGCTTGCGCTTGCATTACGAATGATCACCCCGATGTCAGGAAGCTGAAATCCCTGGCTGAATGCTGCGTACACTTCATGATTCTTGACCGGCTTGAATACGGCGCCGATGTTGTACAACCATGCGTCGTATTTGACTGTTCCACCCTTCACCGTTCCCTGCGGAGTGTTCGTACTTTCGAATAGAGAAACAAAATCATCGAACTGGGCTCTGGAACGCTCATAACGCGCTCCGCCTTCAAACGACCACTGATCATTCAGCTTATGCTGCAACTGACCGAAAGCACCGATGCTGCGCGTGGTCAGCTCGGGCATATAGATGACCTGCTTGGTTTTCTGGAATACCGTTCCGCCACTGCTGTCGTACACGGCCGGATTGAATACGTCATCCGGCATGTCGCTGCGTTCCTGGTTGAAGTCCATGCCCCAGATCAGCTTGGTGCTTTCAGCTAGCGGCGTGGTGAGTGTCAGGCGGCCGCCAAACACATCAGAATTCTGCATCACCTGGTCCACGTTATTGCCACGATTCTTCAGCGTGCGTGCATCAAACGGTGTAAAGCGAGTGAAGTAGTCGCGGTAATAAACTTGTGCCGATAACTCGCCGCCAAGAACATTGGTATTTTGGTAGTCCGCAGAAAGCAGCGTATTTTCAATCTGGTTTTGATCACCAAGTTGCAAGCCCTTGATCGGACGGGCAACCGTTGAGCCTGCCGGTAGTTTTGCCACCGATGGATCGGACGCATAGTCACTATCCTGATCTGCAACGTAACGACTCATAGCCAACTGCAAGCGCTGGTCTCGGTCTATACGGAAACCGAGTTTGCCGCCGATGGCATAGTTGTTACTGTCGAACAAATCGCCCTGGCTAGGTTCAGGCGCAAGCCGATCGCCATGCGCATCATAGGATCCGCCGATATGCTGCAGACCTATGTTGAATGCATAGTCCACCACATCGTTGGAGCCGGAAAGAAAATGATTGATTTCCCCGCCAATGCCATCGGCACGAAATCTTGATAATGGTGAATTGAGCGTGAAAGTAGTTTCGGCATAGGGCTCGCCACCCGGCGGACGCGTTGTGATGGCAACCACGCCTCCGGTCGCACCGGAACCATAAATCGCACTACTACCGCGCAACACTTCCACTTTTTGAATGCTGCCCAGATTAATCGTGGCCAGATTACGCGATGAGTCACGATTGGTATTGATAGGAATGCCGTCCACCAGCAACAGCATGTTGCGGCCACGCAGCGTTTGTCCATATTCGGTAATCGTGCGGCTGGAATCCGCCATGCCCGGCACTACCTTGCTCAACAAGGCCCCCACGCTATTGGATGCCTGGCGCAATTCATTCAACTCTTCGTGCTCGATGACATTAACCTGGCGTGTAGGACGAATCAGCTTGCTATCCATGCGTTGTGCAACCACATCGATGGCCGGCAAATCCGCCACTTCCGGCTTGGTCGAAGTAGATACTGCGGCCTGTTTTGCGGCGACCGGCAGAGCTTGCAACGTAAATGCGCCGGTCGGCAGGCGTTGCGTCTGCAAGCCGCTGCCTTCCAGCAGATGTGAAAACCCGCCGGGGACAGAGTATTTCCCGTTGATTCCCTTGCTTGATTTGCCTTCTGTCAGAGCCGCATCGAAAGAAAAGGATACGCCTGCCTTGGCAGCAAAAATGGACAATGTTTGCCCCAATGGCCCGGCTGGAATGACGTAGGTTTGCGTATTCTCGACAACATCCGCTGCATGCGCATGGGCGGTAAAACCGGCCGTGCCAGCGGCAAACATCCAGGATGCCGATTGAATGGCGAGAGAAAGCACGGAGCGTTTTGCAAATGTAATGTGACGTACTGCTTTAGGTTTCGATTGCTGCGATGCCATTTTCTGCCTTTCGATAATCAGATAGTGTTGCCTCTTATCTGATATGCCTAACGAAATTCAAAAAAGGCTCATGTTTTCTGAAAAATTTATTATTGAGGCGTGACCGTTACCCAGTAACGGGTCAAATACTGGATGCGCACCGGCATTGTCTGTTGCAATGTCGCCAAAGTCTGGTCGGTATCCTTCAAGGAAAACGCGCCAGAAACAGGCAGCTTGGCAACACGCGCATCGTATTGCAGTCTTCCAGGGCGATAGCGATCCAGTTCAGCGAGGAATACGGCCATCGGCATTTTATGCGCGACCAGCATTCCATCCGCCCAACTGCCAGTACCAGCATCCAGTGCGACAGGAATATCCGCCTCTTTACTGGTAAAAGAGGACTGTGCGTTGGTCCGCACAACGATTTTGGCCGTTGTGTTTTCGATAGGCGTGATTTCCACCGAGCCCTCCATCACGGCAACATGACTCTTTGCATCTTCTTGCCGCGCCGTAAACCGGGTCCCCAAGGCACGCATGTTTCCCTGCTTGACCTGAACGGAGAATGGCCGCGGATAGGAGCGACTGTCCTTCGCGGTTGTGACGAAAATTTCACCTCGACGCAAAATCAGGCGGCGCTGATCTTCGCTGAAAACGACATCGACTTCGGTATTGGTGTTGAGTACAAGGCAGCTACCGTCGTCCAGAACGATTTCTCTCTGCTGCCCCACAACTGTGCTGTATCGCACACCTTCACCTTCAAATGCATAGCGATAGCCAAGCCATCCGACGGGAGCCGCAACCAGCAAAGCGGCGATTGTCTTGACAGCCTTGCGGCGATCCGAACCGGCCAGTTGTTTCAGGGCTTTCGATCCTGCGGGAGACAAGCCCTGCAATTTTGTTGAAAACGTCTGTGCACGTTGCCATGCGCGTTCATGATCTGCACTGCGTGCGCACCATTCATTCAATTTTTGGCGTTGCCTGGCATCCAATTGACCGCTGTGCAGTTCCATCAACCAGAACGCAGCTTCATCCAGAATGACGCTCGGAATGTCGGCTCGGGTTCCATTGCGGATTCCTGCGTTATTCATTGGAAGCAGCCGTCAGACAGTGACGGAAAGCCAGCACCATGTGTCGCTTAACGGTGCTCAGTGAAATACCTAACTGGACGCCAATTTCGGCGTAGCCCAAACCATCGAGTTGAGACAGCAGAAAAGTCTGTTTGACCTTGCTTGGCAAACCATCGAGGACGCTATCAATCAGTGTCAACACTTCCAGCACCAGCATGCGTTCTTCCGGAGACGGATAACTGTCTTCCGGCATCAACATCAGGGCATCGAGATACGCTTGCTCCAGTTTTTTCCGTTGCAGATAAGTGCTGACCAGACCTTTGGCGATCGTTGTCAGGTAAGCGCGCGGCTCCCGCAAATCCAGCGGCCTCCCAGCGCCCAGGATTCGGGTGAACGTATCCTGCGCCAGATCGGCACCCAGAGTTTTGCAATGCAATCGATGCCCCAACCATCCGACAAGCCAGCCGTGGTGCTCGCTGTAAAGCGCACCAATTTGCTGATGTACATGAGTTTCGGTGGTAGACACGGACGAGCTTCCTCGGCTGGGCAAGCACTGCAATTAGTAATGCGAATTATTCTCATTATATTGCCACACTCAAAAATTGAGCAATCACTTTTGAAGCAATCTGTGGCTTGCAAATACCAAGGGGGATTGTTGATTTGTTTTGGGGATATGGGATCGCCCGCAATTGATCCTGAATTCAAGCTGCCGATGCAACACACCAAACACTGCGTAAGCAGAAGGAGTATTGCAAATGGCGCGATATCCAGGATTTATTACACAGAAAGCCGGAAGGCATTGATGTTGGAATATTGGCAAAAAAACATTTCACATGAAATGCAGTATGTTGCACAAACTCATAAGTTGAGGTTTGCAAGCGATATGCATCAATAACTTGGCCGGTTAGTGCTGCATAAAGGGGAATTTCAAGCGCATCTTAATTGATGTGTAAATCGATAACACAGAGGCAAATATGACCGTTTTCGCTCACCGTTTTATCGTTCACCACTTATCGCGCAATCGCCGTCGGCACTTTCAAGGCCTGCAAATCAATCAACAGCGATTCGCCGTCGCCATTGATCCAGACTTGCGCATCC
>NZ_JBEBPO010000076.1:0-12637 GCF_040395855.1 Herminiimonas fonticola
CGAGAATCTGTCGGCCAGCTCGTCGTGACGCACGATGACTTCTACCGATGGTTCACCGATGCCGTCTTGCAGGCGCTGGGCAGAAGCAGCAGCCACTTCCTGCGAGCTGAGGTCCAGCGTTACGCCGGTCATGATGGCCGTGAGTGCAGCGCCGTCCACCATGCGCGTCAGGCGGTTGATGATGGCGTTGGAGGTGTTGTACTGACGCACCAGCTCGGCCAGGGCGTCGCCGCTGATCGGTGCTGCACCTTCGGATGGAATCAGCGCGGCGTCGTTCAATGCGATCTGCATCATGTAGACGGCTTCTTCCACGTCATCCTTCAGGTAACGCTCATCCTTGCCGTGCTTGACCTTGTACAGCGGCGGTTGCGCGATGTAGACGTGGCCGCGTTCGACCAGTTGCGGCATCTGGCGATACAGCAGCGTGAGCAGCAGGGTGCGGATGTGGGCGCCATCGACGTCGGCATCGGTCATGATGATGATGCGGTGATAGCGCAATTTTTCGATATTGAATTCTTCCGCGCCTATGCTGGTGCCTAGCGTGGCGATCAGGGTAGTGATCTGTTCGCTGGCGAGCATTTTTTCAAAGCGCGCTTTTTCTACGTTGAGGACTTTACCGCGCAATGGCAGGATCGCCTGGAACTTGCGGTCGCGGCCCTGCTTGGCGGAGCCGCCTGCGGAGTCACCTTCGACTACGTAGAGTTCGCACAGTGCCGGATCTTTTTCCTGGCAGTCGGCCAGCTTGGCGGAGAGGCCGAGGCCGTCCATCACGCCTTTGCGACGGGTGAGGTCGCGTGCCTTGCGTGCGGCTTCACGCGCACGTGCAGCTTCGACGATCTTGCCGCAAATGATCTTGGCGTCGTTCGGTTTTTCCTGCAGGTAGTCGGCCAAAGTTTTGGCAACGATTTCTTCCACCGGGCCGCGCACTTCGCTCGATACCAGTTTGTCCTTGGTTTGCGAGCTGAACTTCGGCTCCGGTACTTTGACTGACAAGACGCAGGTCAGGCCTTCGCGCATGTCGTCGCCGCTGACTTCGACTTTGGCTTTTTTTGCAAACTCGTGTTCGTCTATGTACTTGTTGATGACGCGCGTCATCGCGGCACGCAGGCCGGTCAGGTGGGTGCCGCCATCGCGTTGCGGAATGTTGTTGGTGAAGCAGATCACCTGTTCGTTGTAGGCGTCGTTCCATTGCATCGAGACGTCAACGGCGATGTTGGTGCCTTGATCCGACAAACGCTCGCCAGTTGCCTGGAAAATGGTCGGATGCAAAACGGTTTTTGCCTTGTTGATATATTCAACGAAGCCACGGGTGCCGCCTTCAAACGCGAAAACTTCTTCCTTGCCGGTACGCTGGTCGGTCAACTTGATGCGCACGCCATTGTTGAGGAAGGACAGTTCGCGAATGCGTTTTGCCAGAATGTCGTAGTGGAATTCGACATTGGTGAAAATTTCTTCGTCGGCCCAGAAATGGACTTCTGTGCCGCGCTTGTCGGTCTCGCCCACTACCTTGATAGGAGAGACGATGTGGCCGTCGATGGTTTCGATCTCGCGATTTTGTGGCACACCGCGGACGAATTCCATTTCATGCTTTTTGCCATCGCGACGTATCGTCAGCTTCAACAATTTGGACAAGCCGTTGACGCACGACACGCCGACGCCGTGCAAGCCGCCGGAAACCTTGTACGAGTTTTGATCGAACTTGCCGCCTGCATGCAGTTCCGTCATGACGATTTCTGCCGCGCTGCGTTTAGGCTCGTGCTTGTCATCCCACTTGATACCAGTCGGGATGCCACGACCGTTGTCGGTAATCGAGATCGAGTTGTCCGAGTGGATGGTGACATTGATTTCGGTGCAATGGCCGGCCAGCGATTCATCGATGGAGTTGTCCAGCACTTCAAACACGCAGTGATGCAAGCCGGTGCCATCCGACGTATCGCCGATGTACATGCCAGGACGCTTGCGGACGGCTTCCAGACCTTCAAGGATCTGGATGGATGATGCGCCGTATGCTGCAGAAAGCGTGGCTGGCGATTGCGGGGTGTTGTCGTTCGGGATCGCGGACATGGCTACCTTTAAAAAACGGTTACTTGGTTACTGCGCAAAACGAAGGGGAGTTCATGTCGCTGCTCGACTTTCGACGGCGGGGGACAAACTGGCTTGCGCATCTGAATGCGCTGGCTTGGCCTCTTGCTCATGTTGCGAAATAACCGTTACTGAAAAACTGCTTGAAACAAAAACCTGCAAATCCTGGCAAGTCACCGGTGACTGAACCAGGTGAACAAATTAACGCACCAATAGATATTTCCTGGTGCGTGTTGATTACGTTACTTTTACTCTGAACTACATGGGGGTAAAACGCTGTTTTTAAAGCGTTTTACCCCGATTTCCATACTTCTTTTCTACTGATCCGCTTGTTAAATACGCATCGGCATGACGACGTATTTGAAGTCCGGATTGTCCGGCACCGTGATCAATGCGGATGAGTTGGCATCACCGAGGGCGATATTGATGTTGTCGCCTTTGAGGTTGTTCAATACATCCAGCAGGTAAGTCACGTTGAAGCCGATATCGACGCTATCGCCGCCGTAATCGATTTCGATTTCTTCGACTGCTTCTTCCTGGTCGGCATTGGTCGAACTGATCTTCATGCTGCCCGGGCTCATGATGCAACGCACGCCCTTGAACTTGTCGGAGGTCATGATCGCGGCGCGTTGCAGGGAACGCAGCAGGGCGTCACGGCCGATCGTGAAGTTGTTCTTGTAACCCTTGGGCACCACGCGGGTGTAATCCGGGAACTTGCCTTCGACCAGCTTGGAAATCAGTTCGATGTCACCGAAAGTCAATTTGACCTGGCTGTTGGCGATTTCCAGATCGACAGGCTGATCGGTATCTTCCAGCAGGCGTTGCAGTTCGATAATCGTTTTGCGCGGAATGATGACTTCCTGGCGCGCAAATTCCTGCTCGGTTTCAACCTGGCAAAACGCCAGACGGTGACCGTCGGTTGCAACTGCAATGACGTTCTTGCCATCGACTACCAGCAGCAAACCGTTCAGGTAATAACGAATGTCCTGCTGCGCCATCGAGAAGTGCACCATGTTGAAAAGGTGCTTCAAGGTTTTTTGCGGCAGCGTGACCTTGGCGTTGTATTGCTCGGCTTGCGCCACGGTCGGAAACTCTTCCGCCGCCAGTGTTTGCAAGGCGAAACGCGATTTGCCCGATTGCACGGTCATGCGCTTG
Source organism: Herminiimonas fonticola (assembly GCF_040395855.1). Classification (GTDB taxonomy): domain Bacteria; phylum Pseudomonadota; class Gammaproteobacteria; order Burkholderiales; family Burkholderiaceae_D; genus Oxalicibacterium; species Oxalicibacterium fonticola_A. Next base: position 3,238 of record NZ_JBEBPO010000076.1, read on the forward strand.
TTAGCCAGCGTCAGCGAGACATCGCCGGAATCCGGCAGGGCGCGCAAAATGTCGAGCAATTTACGCGCAGCGACGGTGGTCGATGCAACGTCGTTGCCGCTACCGACTTGTGCGTGCGTGGTGATTTGCACTTCGATGTCGGTCGACAGGAAAGAAACGCGCTCGCCATCCTTGCGAATGAGGATATTGGCCAGAATCGGCAATGTGTGCCGACGCTCGACAATACCACTCACAATCTGCAGCGGACGCAACAGCGCGTCTCGTTGGGTTTTGACCAATTGCATAGTTAGATCCTTATCGATGGTTAAACGGATGCGGTATTCATTATTGCCAATGCTCCGGGCAAAAACTGCAACTTGTTTAGTTGGGCGCGAACGCCAAACTACTGTCGGTCATAATTTTCTGGCTGACTTTTCATCCATCCATCACTTCCAAAGGCCGGACGAAAAAGCCGCTGTTTTTATTGAACAAGCCTGACAATAACATCCCGTATTTTGACAGAAAGACCCGCCAAAAACCCGGTTCTGCGCTATTTTGTCCTGCTTCTTTCCAGCTTCTTACTTATCCACCTGATATTCACCGCTTATCCCAAGGATATCCACAAAGTTATCCACAGCCTGATAGGCAGCGAGCTTTCATCATCAGCCCTTCAAAGTTTGCTCCAGCACATGCAATTCATGATTGCATTCCGGACTCTTCCCGCGATCGGCGGCGATCTTGCGTACCGCATGCAAAACGGTCGTATGGTCGCGCCCACCGAACAGTTCGCCGATTTCAGGCAGGCTTTTTTGCGTTAATTCCTTGGCAAGATACATGGCAATCTGTCGTGGCCGTGCAATATTTGCCGGACGCTTTTTAGAGTACATATCGGCAACTTTTATATTGAAAAAGTCAGCCACGGTTTTCTGGATATTCTCTACCGAGATCTGACGATTCTGTACCGACAATAAGTCTTTTAGTGCGTCTTTGACAACTTCAATCGTGATGTCTTTGCCGTGAAAGCGGGAGTAGGCAAGAATTTTGCGCAGCGCGCCTTCGAGCTCACGCACGTTGGAACGTAAATGTTTGGCAACAAAAAACGCCACATCATCGGAGAAAGTCACGCCTTCCTGCACCGCTTTCTTGAGCAGAATGGCAACCCGCATTTCCAGCTCCGGCGGTTCGACGGCAACCGTCAAACCCGAATCGAAACGTGAAATCAGGCGGTCATCCATGCCGGTGATTTCTTTCGGATAGGTATCGCTGGTGATGATGATTTGTTTCTTTGCGGCAATCAATGCCTCGAATGCATAGAAGAATTCTTCCTGCGTGCGGCTCTTGCCGCCAAAGAATTGGATGTCGTCAATCAACAACAAATCAAGCGAGTGATAATAACGCTTGAAATCATCGAAACCCTTGCGCTGGTAAGCAGTCACTACGTCTCTAACGTATTGTTCTGCGTGGATATAGCGTATCTTGACGTTCGGATTGTCAGCCAGCACCTGATTGCCGATGGCATGGATCAAATGGGTTTTACCCAGGCCAACACCGCCATACAGGAACAGCGGGTTGTACGAACTGCCGGGATTATTGGCGACCTGGATCGCTGCTGCACGCGCCAGCTGGTTGGCTTTACCGGTAACGAAACTGTCAAATGTCAGCGCTGTATTAATACGGCTCTGATCGCGGCGCGGCGTGTGATCGGTCGCATTCGACGGGATCGGCTCCAGCACGTTGGCGGGCACATCGTCGGACCGACCGGGCGCAACACTGGCTTGCGCCGCCGGCTTCTTGGCTGCAACCAGACGCGGATCGAGTACGAACTGCACCTCGACCGGAACTTCCCAAAACTGCGCGGCAATACTGGTGATGCGGCTGGCGAACTGGGTCTTCACCCAATCGAGCTTGAAACGATTCGGCGCGGCAATGCGCAAGGTACCGTCCTCGTAATCGAGCGGCGCGAGCGGTTTGATCCACGCACTATATTGTTGCGGCGTTAATTCCTGCTCCAACTGGGCGGAGCAGGCTTGCCAGAAATTTTCCATTGAATCGTCTACTTGAATTGATACAGGGGTGGTGCAGTGGCCGCCCTCGGGTGGTCTATTTATATACTTGATGGCGTGCCACACGTTGCCGCTATTCTACCCTTGACGGGCAAAGTTATCCACAGGCCAGACGCTTATTTCATCAAGTCGTTATCGGGCAGACAAGCAGCGCAATTACGCTAAGTGATTGACAGAGAAGTAGAAAATGCTGTCTAATTCAGGGTTCACTACCCAGGGTGTTGGTATTTGTGTTGTCGCCGTACGGCTCAGCATGCGCCAGCTGCCAGAAACTTGGCGATGGGCGCGTGACTTCCGATTTTACTATTTGCCGATTAGCGAGACCACAATGAAACGTACTTACCAACCTTCCGTCGTACGCCGCAAGCGCACTCATGGCTTCCGTGTCCGTATGGCAACCCGCGGTGGCCGCGCTGTGCTGAATGCACGTCGCGCCAAAGGCCGCAAACGCCTCGCTGCTTAAGCGAATGGCGTGACCGGCGATCGTTCGCTCGACTTTGCACGCGATCGGCGGATCGTTAAAACGGATGAATTTTCATCCGTTTTTCGTTTGCGACCCGTGTATCGTACTGCGCATTTTGTCCTCTACACGCGCCAGACTGATTTGCCACATGCCCGTCTGGGCGTGGTCGCCGCGAAACGCCTTGCGCCTCGCGCCGTGACACGCAATACGATCAAACGCGTGACACGCGAACTGTTTCGACAAACGGCCTTGCCGTCCATCGATTGTATCGTCCGCCTGTCGCAGCCTGTCAATACGAAAAAAGGCCCTGCCACCACGGCCAGCCTGAAAGTCGCGTTGCGGGAAGAACTGACTCGACTGTTTGCTTCACAAAGTCTGCAAAAAAGTGTTGTGCAGCATTTGCCAGAGGGGCAAAAATGAAGACCATTCTGTTATTGCTGGTGCGTGCTTACCAGTTGGGCCTGAGCCCCTTCCTCGGGCAGAATTGCCGTTTTTATCCAAGCTGCTCCGCCTATGCTTTTGAAGCAATCGGCGAATACGGCGCCTTGAAGGGCAGCTTTCTGGCCACCAAACGCCTCTGCAAATGTCATCCGTGGCATCCCGGCGGTGTTGATCCGGTACCCAAAAAATCGTCATCCGAAAAAACTTCTTCTACAACCGCTTGCGGTTGCGGCCATTCCTGATTACTGATTAAGACACTTATGGATATCAAACGTACCGTCCTGTGGGTTATTTTCTCGTTTTCGCTGTTGATGCTGTGGGATAACTACAATCGTTATACCGGCAAACCATCGATTTTCTTCGACACCACGACCACCCAGCAAGCCGCAGCACCTGCCGCCGCTACAGGCAACAATGCCGCCAAAACTGCTGATGCCCCAACCGCTACGACATCTGTGGCAACGAATGGTGCGAACAACCCTGGCGTGCCAGATGGCGCGGCTGCGGTTAAAAGTGAAGTGATCACGATCACGACCGATCTGATCAAGATTGGCATCGATACCGCCGGCGGTGAAATTCGCCATCTGGAATTGCTGAAGCATCACGAAAGCGGCGACGAGAAGCAGAACGTTGTGCTGTTCGATGTAAACGCGCAACACACTTATCTGGGCCAAACCGGCTTGATCGGTGGTGCATATCCAAATCACAAATCGATGTTCACCGCTGCGCCGGGTCCGCGCGCACTGGACAACGCTGATCAAGTGCAACTGGTGCTGCAATCCGAGCAACAAGGCGTCAAGCTGATCAAAACGTTCACCTTCAAACGTGGCGAATACAAAATCGATATCAAGCATGATGTCGTCAATAACACCAGCACCCCGATCACGCCATCGCTGTATCTGCAACTGGTGCATGACGGCTCCGCACTTGGCGGCGGCTCCATGTTCATGGCCTCGGCCTTCACCGGCCCTGCGATTTACACCGATACCGACAAGTTCCAGAAGGTGACTTTCGATTCGATCGAAAAAGGCAAGGCTGCACATGCAATGAAAGGCGAGAGCGGCTGGATCGCACTGGTGCAGCATTACTTTGTTTCGGCATTTGTGCCGCCGGCGAACACCCCGCGCGAATATTTCACGAAGAAACTCGCCACTAATCTGTATGCAGTCGGCACCATTCTGCCTATCGGTACCGTCGCGCCCGGCGCAACGGCATCGATGGACACCACGATGTATTCCGGCCCGCAAGAATCCAAGCGCCTGGAAGCGGTTGCACCCGGCTTCGAACTGGTCAAGGATTATGGCTGGCTGACCATTATCGCCAAGCCGATTTTCTGGTTGATGATCCAGATCCACGCGATCCTCGGCAACTGGGGCTGGACCATTATCGTTCTGACGATCGTGATCAAACTCGCATTCTTCCCATTGTCGGCAGCCGGTTATCGCAGCATGGCGAAGATGAAACTGGTCACGCCGAAGATGACCGACATCCGTACCCGCTTCAAGGGCGAACCGCAAAAAATGAATGCGGCGATGATGGAGCTGTACAAGAAAGAGAAGATCAATCCTATCGGCGGCTGCTTCCCGATGATCGTGCAAATCCCGGTCTTCATTTCGCTGTACTGGGTCTTGCTGGCGAGCGTGGAAATTCGCAACGCATCATGGTTGTGGGTACACGATCTGGCATCGCCGGATATCTTGCTCGGCGCGTACAACATCTTCGGTTTCCATCTGACGATCGGTATCCTGCCTATCCTGATGGCGATCTCGATGTTCATCCAGACCAAGTTGAATCCAACACCTCCTGACCCGATTCAAGCCAAGGTCATGATGTGGATGCCGATCGCGTTCTCGATCATGTTCTTCTTCTTCCCTGCCGGTCTGGTACTGTACTGGGTAGTCAACAACATCCTGTCGATCGCACAGCAGTGGTTTATCAACGAGAAGCTCCTGGGCGGAAAAGCCAAAGCTTAAGTTCTCTGCTCACGCATCAGTAGCGCATTGTCGCTGCCAAAAAAAGCCCGTGAAATTACGCGGGCTTTTTGTTGCGCTCATCATTCAAAGCGTTTATAAATATTACACATGACATTTGACTCCTCCCCCATCGCAGCCATAGCCACCGCACCCGGTCGGGGCGGTATCGGCGTCGTCCGTCTTTCCGGCAAAGACCTTTCCAGCGTGATGCGCGCGGTATGCGGCGCCGACAAGGGTTCATCCCTGCAAGCGCGCCATGCCACCTATCTCGACTTTGTAAACAGCGATGGCAGTGTCATCGATCAGGGCCTGGCAATTTATTTCAAGGCGCCGCATTCGTACACCGGCGAAGATGTGCTGGAGCTGCAAGGCCACGGTGGCCCTGTCGTGCTGCAAATGCTGCTGACGCGCTGCCTTGAGGCAGGTGCGGAAATCGGCTTGCGTATGGCAGAGCCGGGTGAATTCACGCATCGCGCCTTCCTGAACGACAAACTGGATCTGGCACAGGCCGAAGGCGTCATCGATCTGATCGAGGCATCGACCGAAGCTGCCGCCAAATCGGCGACGCAATCGCTGTCCGGCGCATTCTCCAAAACCATCCAGGAACTGGTCGACAAGATCACCAACCTGCGCATGCTGGTGGAAGCGACGCTGGATTTCCCGGAAGAAGAAATCGATTTCCTGGAAAAATCGGATGCGCGCGGCCAGCTCACCAACATTCGCGAAGCATTGCAACGCGTGTTCAGCCAGGCCGCTCAGGGCGCCTTGTTGCGCGACGGCTTGAACATCGTGCTGGCCGGGCAACCGAATGTCGGCAAATCCTCGCTATTGAACGCACTGGCCGGCAGCGACGTCGCCATCGTCACCCCTATCGCCGGCACCACACGCGACAAGGTGATCGAGACCATACAAATCGAAGGCATCCCGGTCAATGTGATCGACACCGCCGGCATCCGCGATGCTGCCGATGCCGGCGATGAAGTCGAACGAATCGGCATAGAGCGCACCTGGGCTGCAGTACAAACGGCCGACGTCATCGTGCACATGCTCGACGCCAGCCGCGGCCCGACGCGTGCCGACGAACAGATTACCGAACGCTTCCCCGTCAATGTGCCGGTGATGCGGGTGTGGAACAAGATCGATCTTTCCGGCCATCGCCCGGCCATCGATCGCATGCCGGATGCGACGCATATTTATCTGTCGGCAACCGATTTGCTGGGCATGGATTTGTTGCGCACCGAACTATTGCACCTGGTCGGCTGGCAGCAAACCGGCGAATCGCTTTACCTCGCACGCGAACGGCATCTGGTGGCGTTGAAGTCTGCACACAATCACCTGGAGATGGCCGCGCAACATGCTGCACACGATAATGAAGCGACTGATCCTGCACTCGATTTGTTTGCCGAAGAATTGCGTCTGGCGCAAGAACGCTTGAGCAGCATTACCGGCGAATTTACATCAGACGATTTGCTCGGTGTGATCTTCAGTCGTTTTTGCATCGGCAAGTAATTCAGCTTTTGAAACGTCCGCTGTTGAAATCCCTGCTTTTGACGCGCTGGCGCAGATAGTCAATTTGCCAGCTTTTTCCGCAATAAAAACTCAATGTGTCGATCGATAGTAAACTTGCCGGTCGACGCATTGAATTTCCCTCTCACCGCCACGTAGCTCAAGACCATGTCCAACAACTCGAAAATCATCTACACCCTCACTGACGAAGCGCCTGCGCTGGCGACTTACTCGCTGTTGCCTATCGTTGAAGCGTTCACGCGCTCATCCGGCATCGCTGTGGAGACGCGTGATATTTCCCTGGCTGGCCGCATCATTGCAGCCTTCCCCGACTTCCTCGACGACAAGCAAAAAATTGCACCGGCCCTGGCCGAACTCGGCGAACTGGCAACCACGCCGGAAGCGAACATCATCAAGCTGCCGAACATCAGCGCGTCGATTCCGCAATTGAAGGCGGCGATCAAGGAATTGCAGCAACAGGGTTACAAGCTGCCTGACTATCCGGACGATGCGCAAACCGATGCAGAGCGCGATGCCAAGGCACGTTACGACAAGATCAAGGGTAGTGCGGTCAATCCGGTTCTGCGTGAAGGCAACTCCGATCGCCGTGCACCGCTGTCGGTAAAGAATTACGCACGCAAACATCCGCACAAGATGGGCGCGTGGTCGGCCGATTCAAAATCGCATGTCGCACACATGGATAGCGGTGATTTTTACGGCAGCGAAAAATCGGCACTGATCGCTGAAGCCGGCAATGTGAAGATAGAACTGACAGCAGCCGATGGCAGCAAAACTGTGCTGAAAGAAAAGACTGCCGTCCAGGCTGGCGAGATTATCGATGCAGCAGTGTTGAGCCGCAATGCTTTGCGTACCTTTCTCGCTGCACAAATCGCCGATGCAAAAGCAAAGAACGTATTGTTCTCTGTGCATCTGAAAGCAACGATGATGAAGGTCTCCGACCCTATCATCTTCGGCCAGGTGGTCGCGGTGTACTACGAAGAGGTACTGAGCAAATACGCTGATGCATTGAAACAGGTCGGCTTCGATCCAAACAACGGCATCGGCGATTTGTATGCGCGCATCAAGACGCTGCCTGCCGATACGCAAGCCGCAATCGAAGCGGATATTCAAGCACTGTACGCGCGCCGCGCGCCGCTGGCGATGGTGAACTCGGACAACGGCATCACCAATCTGCACGTGCCTAGCGATGTGATCGTCGATGCATCGATGCCTGCGATGATTCGCGATTCCGGCAAGATGTGGAACGCCGCCGGCGAACTGCAAGATACCAAGGCAGTCATCCCGGATCGCTGCTACGCGGACATTTATCAAGTCGTGATCGATGATTGCAAACAGCATGGCCCGTTCGATCCGGTCACGATGGGCAGTGTGCCTAACGTCGGCTTGATGGCGCAGGCGGCTGAAGAATACGGTTCGCACGACAAGACCTTCCAGATCGCCGCTGACGGCGTGGTGCGTGTTATCGATGCAAACGGCAAAGTTCTGATCGAACAAAAAGTTGAAGCAGGCGATCTGTTCCGCATGTGCCAGACCAAAGATGCGCCCGTGCAGGATTGGGTCAAGCTCGCCGTCAATCGCGCACGCGCAACCGGCACACCAGCCGTGTTCTGGCTGGATGCGCAACGCGCGCACGATGCGCAGATCATCGCCAAGGTAAATGTGTATTTGAAAGACCACGACACCGCCGGACTCGATCTGCGCATTCTGTCGCCGGTCGAAGCCACGCGCTTCACGCTGGAACGCATACGTGCCGGCAAGGACACGATCTCGGTCTCCGGCAACGTGCTGCGTGATTATCTGACGGATCTGTTTCCGATTCTGGAGCTGGGTACCAGCGCCAAGATGTTGTCCATCGTGCCTTTGATGGCGGGTGGCGGCTTGTTTGAAACAGGTGCCGGCGGTTCGGCACCCAAGCACGTGCAGCAATTTGTCGAAGAAGATTTCCTGCGCTGGGATTCACTCGGCGAATTCATGGCGCTGGCAGCATCGCTGGAACACCTCGGTCAGGTCAACAAAAATGCTCAGGCCCTGGTGTTGGCAAAAGCACTGGATCAGGCAACCGGCAAATTCCTCGACACCAACAAATCGCCCGCACGCAAAGTCGGCGGCCTGGATAATCGCGGCAGTCACTTCTACCTCGCGCTGTATTGGGCGCAAGCCTTGGCCGAACAAAGCGACGATGCAGCATTGCAAGCGCACTTCGCCGCACCGGCAAAAGCTTTGGCTGACAATGAGGCAGCGATCGTGGCGGAATTGAAAGCGGCACAAGGCAAGGCAGTGGATATCGGCGGTTACTACCATCCGGACACGAGCAAAACCAGCCAGGCCATGCGTCCCAGCAAAACCCTGAATCAGGTGCTGAACAGCATTGCCTGATTCAGGAATCGCCGCGCCAAACCCCAGGTAACGGCCTGGCGCCTGCATCATCCAAGGCGAAAAAAGCCCCGCTATACGGAAACGTAAGCGGGGCTTTTTTATTCAATATTCGCTTCGCGAGCACGATGATCAGTTGAAAAGCATTACACGGTCGGATTGCAACAAATTCTTTTTTCTGACGCAACTCGTCGCAGCTGCCAGGCAGCACAGTCATCACCCGAAGAAATAACTGGCCGCACAAAACAAAAATCCCCGTGATAAACGAGGATTTTTTAGCGGATCGGCATGATGCCGATCAATGGGTCACCTGTTACAGGTGCAGGTACTTCACCAGGCTCTGGTACTGGGAACCGCGCGATTCACACAGTTGCGCAATTGCAGCAATACGTTTGGCCAGAGAAGATTTGGTAGAGACCGATGGAGACGATGCTTGTGACATGGTGTTTTCCTTTCGTAGTTGACTCTTGTGGAGTAATTACAGTGTAGGAACATATCAGCTATAAATCCAATTTGATTTTCTGATATGAACTATTCATTTAACGCATATCTTGTAACTACCTGCATCGCGGGTTTGTTTC
>NZ_JBEBPO010000077.1:0-12609 GCF_040395855.1 Herminiimonas fonticola
AAAAAATGTTGCGCGAAGCGGTGCAACTTGCTCAAGAAAATCGCGAGCGAGGCGGCCGGCCATTCGGTGCAGTATTGGCGATTGATAATGAAGTGATTGCAGTCGGTGTGAATAACATTGTGCATAGTCACGATCCAACGACACACGCGGAAATGGAAGCGATACGTAGCGCCAGCCAGCGTTTGGGACGTCCCAATCTGAAAGGCAGCGTGATCTATGCAAGCGGTCACCCATGCCCTATGTGTCTGGCTGCCATGGTCCTGACCGGTGTGGATGCTGTCTACTACGCATTTGACAATAAGGATGCCGCACCTTATGGGCTTTCCAGCGATGCGGCTTATCAAGCATTGAACTTGTCGCTGCTGTCGCCACCTTTGCCGCTTGTCCGGCTCGATGTCGGCATCACTGCTGCGCAGTTGTACGGCGTGCAAGGTGAATGTGCGTAGGTTGAAATTGCTTTGGCAAGCATCGTTTTTCCGGCGCCATTTTTTTTCTGCATGCAAGTCAAGTCATTGCTTTCAAGATCGAGGTCGCTAGCTGCCGGTACAGTTCATCCCGGGTTGCCAATATGTTTGAGCAGTGGTATTTGTACGCAAGCTGTTTTTCCCGGCGCGCGCAAAATAGATTGAGATTGTCGGAGATATGAAAATATTAAAATGGACGAGAGACAGTCTACTGATCGTTTTACTTTTGCAGTTATGTGCTTGCGGCACTCTGCATGCAATCAACAATACGGAAGCAGGAGCTGGTACTCAGGCCCTGGATGTCTGGGATCGATGGGTAGAGTCGGAAGGTGATATCGCAGCTGCGACTACCTGGAGTCGTAAAGTCAAGGATGGCATATCGATTGCAGAAGTCGAGCAGGCATTCGACAGCGTTGCTGCCGAAGACAATATTAAATCTGTCGGCCAGTTTCATCTTTCGCGAGAATTGGAATTACGTACCGGCAAACCTCAGCTTTTCCTGAAAGTGTATTCATTTTGCAGTCCCATCATTGCGCGGAAAATGATTGATTTCAGTCCGCACATGGCGGCTTACATGCCATGTCGTCTGACGATTGTTGAAAAAGAGGATGGGCTGTGGATTTATTCGCTGAATATGGACATGCTGTTAGGCATGGGTCGAAAAATGCCGCCAGATTTGCGCGCATCTGTACATAAGGTTCGCGACACGATCTGGAAAATGATGGAGAGAGGCGCACTTGGCGAATTCTGATCATTCGCTTGACACCGGCAGCGATCGTTAGGCAATATTTGCATATATAACTATATAAGCAAATTGTATTGAACTCCACATTGGAGTTCAGACATGGAGACCTGATGCATCCTTATCTGAAAACCTTCGGTTTCGTTTGGGCTGTGCTCGTTGCATTCAACGTATGCGCGGCGCAACTCAATGACATAGAGCTAAACCCTATCAAAGTGTCGCCTCATGTGTATTTCTTTGAGGGTGATTCGGGTATGGCGAGTGCTGCGAACAAGGGCTTCATGTCAAACGCAGGCTTCGTCGTTACCAATGCAGGTGTTGTGGTGTTCGATGCATTGGCTACACCGACGCTGGGGCAGGCGATGGTAAGAGCGATCAGGAAAGTAACGCCCCAACCCATCCGACGAGTGATTGTCAGCCATTATCATGCCGACCATTTTTACGGCCTGCAGGTATTGAAAGAGCAGGGCGCGGAAGTATGGGCACACGAAAATGCGCGTGCCACACTGGCTTCGGATGATACCAAGGCGCGCCTGAAGCAACGCAGGGCCGACCTTGCTCCGTGGGTCAACAGCAAGACGCGTTTGATCCCTGCAGATAGATGGCTGAATTTCACTGATGCGAAGACGATTGCATTTGAGATGGGCGGCCTGCATTTTCGCGTCATTGACTCCAGCGGAGCCCATTCGTCGGAAGACATCATGTTGTTTGTCGAAGAAGACAAGGTCTTGTTTGCCGGCGATCTGTTTTTCACAGGCCGGATTCCATTCGTAGGTAGTGCCGATAGCAAACGCTGGCTGGAAGCACTGGATCGCATGCTGGAAGTCAAACCTGAATTTGTTATCCCTGGCCATGGCCGGATGTCGACCGAACCTGCAAAGGACATGCAGTTGACACGCGAGTATCTGATTTTTCTACGGAAAAAAATGGGTGAGGCCGTTGCTGACCTGATACCGTTTGATGAAGCCTATCTTGCAGTAGACTGGTCCCGATTCGAAAAATATCCGGCATTCCAGCCGGCGAATCGTATCAATGCCTATGGCAGTTATTTGCTGATGGAAAAAGAAAGTCTCGGTACGCAATAATCGATTCGATTTGATAGGAGAATAAAATGAAATTTCTGCGTAAAGTCTCCATGGCCATTCTATTGGCTGCCATCGGCATGCTTGCTGCCAACGCTGCGGAACGTGAAGAAAAGGTGGTTTATCACATTAGCGATAGCGCGGTTGCGACTGCTGCGTTGAACAATATTCGCAACCATTTGGCTGCCAGTCCAAAAGCCAAGATCGTCGTCGTCACCCATGGTCCCGGCATCGATTTTTTGCTGGAAGGTGCGAAGAATAAAAATGGCAATCCCTATGACGCCACCGTGCAGGAACTGTCGATGCGCCACAATGTTGAATTCCGCGTTTGCAACAATACTTTGGAAGCGCGAAAAATTGACAAGGCGCAGGTGATACCGGAAGCGACCATCGTGCCCTCCGGTGTTGCTGAAGTGGCGCGATTGCAGATACGTGAAGGGTATGCCTATCTGAAGCCGTAATGACGGCTGTCAGCCAGGACCACTATTGTATGATGAGGACCTGGAGTTTGAAGCTGCGTGACGCACATCGGTGCAATGGAGTGAGCGCATCTTTGATCGATTGATTGAATTTTGCTTGCTTATTATTTGAACGGTCTTGATTGTGGATAAGAATTTTAACAAAGAGAGCATGAACGAGGTGTTCGAGGAAGTAGCCAATTACTTTTCTCTGCTGTGCGAACCAACTCGTCTCAAGATTCTTTATGCAGTGTGTAACGGCGAGCGATCGGTTGGGGATATCGTGGCACAAGTCGAGTCGACGCAGGCCAATGTATCGCGCCAGCTGACCCTGCTCTATAGAGCCAAAATTCTTGCGCGTCGCAAGGAGGGGACTCAGGTTTTTTATCGGGTTGATGATGAAAAGACAATCGACCTGTGCAAATCGGTTTGTGGACGTATTGCCGTAGAGGTCGGTGGCGAACCGATGCTCGCAATGGTTCCTCCCGTTGCGGAAAAAAGACGACAAATCAATTAAGCAAAGCAATCAAAAAAAGGGCTAGTTGTTTTCATAAATATGCGTTTATAGTTATATGCGCATATAAATAAATACAAGCAGGTTCAAGCGGGAGACATTGCGTGGCAAATGACATAAAAAAAACGGGCCGCATATTGCGTGCGCCTGAAAACTTTGTGGACCCGGTACTGGCCCACGAAATTACAAGCAAGGGTTTGAGCGAGGAACGGCGCGGCTTTCTGCGCAAGAGTTTTCTCGCGGCTGGAGCTGCAATGGCCGGCGGCGTTCCGTTGGCACGTGCTGCGATGCCGGACGGCGATCCCAATATTCTGAATCTGCCTGAGCATTCAACCACACTGGGTCAACCGGTCGTTACAAATGGCTATGGTGTTCCTTCCAAATATGAAACCAACCTGCTGCGCCGCGAATCCCCCGGGCTGACGCGCGTAGGCGCGGCATCTGTGTCGTTCGCGCCATTGCAGGGTTTGTTTGGCATTATTACGCCGAGCGGCCTGCATTTCGAGCGCCATCATCAGGGCTGGCATGACATCGATCCGAGCAAGCATCGCTTCATGATCAATGGTCTGGTGAAAAATCCCAAGGTGTACACCATGGATGATTTGATGCGCCTGCCATCGGTATCGCGCATGCATTTCATCGAATGCGGAGCCAACACTGCAATGGAGTGGGGCAACGTCGCCGTGCCGACTGTGCAATATTCACACGGCATGCTGAGCTGCTGCGAATTTACCGGCGTGCCTTTGTCCGTATTGCTTGAAGACTGCGGTTACGACAAGAAGAACGGCAAGTTTGTACTCGCTGAAGGTGCAGATGGTTCGAGCATGACCCGAACCATTGCGATGGATCGTGCACTGGATGATGTGATCGTTGCCTGGGGTATGAATGGTGAAATGCTGCGTCCGGAAAACGGTTACCCGTTGCGTCTGGTTGTGCCGGGCGTGCAGGGCGTGTCATGGGTCAAATGGCTGCGCCGTATCGAGGTTGGCGATAAGCCATATGCAACCAAGGATGAGGCGATCCACTATATCGATGCAATGCCGGATGGCATGTACCGTCAATACACGTCGGTACAGGAGTGCAAATCGGTTATCACCACACCGTCCGCCGGGCAAATGCTGCTGGATAAAGGCTTCTACAACATCACTGGTCTGGCATGGTCGGGGCGCGGCAAGATCAAGCGCGTCGATGTATCTGTCGATGGCGGCCGCAACTGGCGCACTGCAAGACTGGAAGGGCCTGTCAATACCAAGTGCCTGACGCGTTTCAACATCAACTGGGTCTGGGACGGTTCGCCAGTCGTATTGCAATCGCGCGCGATTGACGAGACCGGCTATGTACAGCCGAAGATCAATGAGTTGCGCGAAGTGCGCGGTACACGCTCCATTTATCACAACAATGCGATCCAGTCGTGGAAAGTGTCGGAATCAGGCGAGGTGTCGAATGTCCAGGTTTATTAAAACCGTCGTCGCGCTGGCACTGGTCGCGACCGGTGCAATTGCATGCGCGCAAACTGCTTATCCGCATATCGGCCGCACGGCGACCGAGAAGGAAATTGCTGCGTGGGATATTGATGTGCGCCCCGATTTCAAGGGCTTGCCTAAGGGATCAGGTACCGTCAGCAAGGGCATGGAAGTGTGGGAGGGGAAGTGTGCATCCTGTCACGGTACTTTCGGTGAGTCGAACGAAGTGTTCACGCCTATCGTCGGTGGCACGACCAAGGAAGATGTCAAGACGGGACGTGTCGCTGCACTGGTTACCAACAAGCAGCCGCAACGCACCACGATGATGAAGGTTGCGACCGTATCGACCTTGTGGGATTACATCAATCGCGCCATGCCCTGGACGGCGCCGAAGTCGCTGACGACAGAAGAAGTCTACGCAGTGACAGCCTACATCCTGAATATGGCGGAAGTCTTGCCGGACGACTTTACTTTGTCGGACAAGAATATCGCTGAGGTACAAAAGCTCATGCCGAATCGTAACGGCATGACGCAAAAACATGGCATGTGGGATGTCAAAGGCAAGCCGGATGTGAAGAGTGTTGCGTGCATGAAGGATTGCCCGGCCAGCAGCGATATTCGTTCGTCCTTGCCTGCGCCATCCAGAAATGCGCACGGCAATATTCAGGAACAGAATCGCACCTTCGGTGAAGTGCGTGGCGTGAATACAAGCATGCCTGCATCAGTGGTGCCGGTTTCTTCTGCAGCGCGCAAGTCTGCTGCAGCAACTGCGATGCCGGCCGCAGCTTCAGAGGCTGCAGCCAAACCGAAGGCGCTGGGTTTGGCAAAACAATATGCCTGCGTTGCCTGTCATGGCATCAACAACAAAATAGTGGGGCCGGGATTCAATGAGATCGCCGCCAAATACAAGGGCGATTCTGCCGCCGCAACCACATTGTTCAACCGGGTAAAGAATGGCAGCAGCGGCGCATGGGGGCCTGTGCCTATGCCGGCCCAGGCGCATGTCAAGGATGAAGATGTGAAGACTCTGGTGAACTGGATTCTGTCCGGCGCCAAGTAAGCAGGTGTTACTACGGCAGCAGTAACGAGAATGTTGGATTGAAGTTGTGAATACGCAGTGCGTAATGGACGCGTAAAAATGGAAGTAATAAATCAATAATCAGGAGACAGTATGAACAAAGCAGTACCCGCCATCTTGTTAGCGTTATTTTCAATCGGCGCATCGGCTGCTGAACATCAGATCAAGATGGTCAATAGTGGCAAGGACGGCATCATGGCCTTCGAGCCGGCCTTTCTCAAGGTAGCGAAAGGTGATACGGTCAAGTTCATCAAGGTCGACGCGTCGCATAACAGTGCTTCCGTTCTTGTACCTGCGGGCGCGGCTACCTGGAAGGGCAAGATGGATGAAGAAGTCTCGATTCCTCTTACCACGGAAGGCGTGTACGTTTATGTCTGCGATCCGCATAAAACCATGGGCATGGCCGGCGTTATTCAAGTCGGCAATGCTGTCAATCTGGATGCAGCAAAACAGGAATCCGAAAAATTATCGAAGAGCTTTGTCATGAACAAGGATCGCCTTGCCAAGGCGCTTGCGCAGGTAAAGTAAGTTGTTGCATTGCCGTTGAGGAGATGACGGTTTTATTTTTATAAAGAGGAGAAGTATATGAATCAGAGTCGACGTGACGCGCTGCGTATAGCAACGGTACTCGGGCTGGCAATCACGGCTGGCATCTTGAAGCCAAGCGACGTCTTTGCAGCCGATTGGAAGTCTGGCGGTTTCGATGCGAAGTCGCTGCAGGACACCTTGAAATCGCTGGGTGCGAGTGGTGCACAGATCAGTACCGACATCGCAGTCAATGGGCCTGACATTGCAGAAAACGGTGCAGTCGTGCCGGTGTCCGTCACCAGCAAGCTGCCGAAAACGGAATTCATGGCGATCCTGGTCGAGAAGAATCCGAATCCGCTGTCGGCAAGTTTCACCATTCCGGAAGGTACAGAACCAACCGTCAGTACGCGCGTAAAAATGGGCGGCACCTCGAATGTGCATGCATTGGTCAAGGCTGATGGCAAGTGGCTGATCGCGAGTAAAGAGATCAAGGTCACCCTTGGTGGTTGTGGCGGTTAATCAACGACTGTTCAACACCTGTTCATAACAATTTTGAGGGGAATATTATGGGAAATCCGATGCGCATTCGCGCCAGTGCAAGCGGCGACGTCGTCGAAGTGAAGGTCTTGATGCGTCACGATATGGAAACCGGTCAACGCAAGGATGCAGCCGGTGCAGTCATTCCTGCGCACTTTATCCAGAGTCTGGTTGCCAAGTGCAACGACAAGGTTGTACTCGATAGCCTGATGGGTACATCGATATCGAAAGATCCATTCCTGTCGTTCAAATTCAAAGGTGGTGCAAAAGGTGACAAGATCACCATAACGTGGACTGACAACACTGGAGACAGCCGTACCGACGAAACGGTCATTTCGTAGGATTGGTAGCGGACGCATGACGATGTTATGCGATCCATATCTGCAATGTGGCAAAGACCGCATCAGTTAAATTTAAGGAGACGTTATGAAATGCATAGGCTATTTTCTTGCTGCGCTTGCCTTTGGCGCAACTTCGTATGCCACGGCTGATACAAGCGACGAGATCGCAAAATACCGCCAGTTGCTGGCCGATGGCAACCCTGCAGAATTGTGGGAAATGCGAGGGGAGGAGTTGTGGAAAACGAAGGCAGGCCCCAAAAACGCCACCCTTGAAAAATGTGATCTTGGCAAAGGGCCCGGTATCGTCAAGGGAGCTTATGCAGAACTTCCCCGGTATTTCAAGGATGTAAACAAGGTCATGGATCTTGAGCAGCGCCTGATGCATTGCCGCATGACCTTGCAAGGTCTGACGCTCGAGCAGGCCACCGCCGTTCCCTTTGGCGCGACCGGCAAGCCATCGCTGATCGAACCTATGGTCTCCTACATCACGGCCGAATCTCGCGGTATGAAGATGTCGGTGCCGATGTCGCATCCAGAGGAAAAGCGTGCGTATGAAATCGGCAAGAAGGTTTTCTTCTACCGGGGCGGCTCTCATGATTTCGCCTGCGCTACTTGCCATGCGACCGACAAACAGCGCATTCGCTTGCAGGATCTGCCTAATTTGCTCAACAAGAACGATGCACAGGCAGCCTATGGAACCTGGCCGGCTTATCGCGTCTCGCAAGGTGAGGTGCGTACGATGCAGCATCGTCTCAACGATTGTTTCCGGCAGCAGCGCTTCCCGACGCCCGTATACGGTTCGGACGTGATTACTGCCGTGACCATGTTCTTGGCAAAGAATGCCGACGGTGGCGTCTATAACGGCCCAGCGCTGAAACGATAAGGGAGACCACCATGAAAAAAATAGCTATCGTATTGACAGTCGCGGCAGCCATTGCCGGGTGCGCTACAGTGACGGCCGAAACCGATTACGGCAAAGCCGCCATCGCCATGATGAAATCCGACTTCAAGTCCAAGGGGCCGGCCACTCTGGAACGCGTTCTCAAACAGGACGAGGCGCAGAAATTGTGTAGTGAGTATCCGTCTGATGTGCCGAAAGACAAGGCTGCTGCACTGGAAGCTTCTCAACTGAAAACGGTCAAATATCCGGCCGATGGAAAATATCTGGGCAACTGGAAGGAAGGCGAGAAAGTTGCGCAGAATGGTCGCGGCATGCAATCGTCCGACAAGGTCGGCAGTGTGAACGGCGGTAACTGCTATGCCTGTCACCAGATCAGCAAAGAGGAAATCTCTTTCGGCAATATCGGTCCTTCGCTGTATCAGTACGGCAAGCTTCGTGGTCAAAGCGAGGATATGATGAAATATACCTGGGCCAAGATTTATAACGCACAGGCTTTCACTGCATGTTCCAACATGCCGCGCTTCGGCCATAACGGCATCCTTGAAGAAAAACAGATCAAGGATGTCATGGCCTTGCTGCTGGACCCTGCATCGCCCGTCAATAAATAACGACGGCGACTGCTACATCGAGATGCGCGAAGCATCGCGCATCTCGATACTTTCATTTTTGCTGCATCGGCCTCTTGAACTAGGCGCCGGTGCACGCTTTATCGTATCTCTTTGAGGAAACAAGATGGCCCTGAATCGTCGTGAATTCATCCAGGTCATGGGTATTGCGGCCGCTGGCGGCATGCTGCTCGACGCACCTACAGCTATCGCTGCGCCATCCGCCAGCAAGCTGTATGACATACCCCGCTTCGGCAATGTTCACTTCCTGCATTTCACTGATTGTCATGCACAGTTAAAGCCGATTTATTTCCGCGAACCGAACGTCAATCTGGGTGTGGGCGAAGCGGTAGGACGCATGCCGCATCTGGTCGGCGAACATTTGCTGAAGCACATTGGCGTACGTCCGAATACGCCGGAAGCCTATGCATTCAGCTACCTGAACTTCGAGAAAGCAGCACAGACCTACGGCAAGGTCGGCGGATTTGCGCATCTGGCGACTCTGGTAAAACGCATGAAAGCGAGCCGCCCCGGCGCCTTGCTGCTGGATGGCGGCGACACCTGGCAGGGCTCGGCCACTGCACTGTGGACCAATGGACAGGATATGGTTGATGCCTGTCTGGCATTGGGCGTCGACGTGATGACCGCACACTGGGAAATGACACTGGGCGACAAGCGGGTAAAGGAAATCGTCGAGAAGGATTTCAAGGGCAAGGTTGATTTCGTGGCCCAGAACATCAAGACCACGGATTTCGGCGATCCAGTTTTTCCGCCCTACGTATTGAAGGAAATGAATGGCGTGAAGATTGCCGTCATCGGCCAGGCATTCCCGTACACACCGATCGCCAACCCACGCTATATGGTGCCGGACTGGAGCTTCGGCATCCAGGAAGAGAACATGCAGTTGATGGTGGACGAAGCACGCAGCAAGGGCGCGCAGGTTGTCGTTGTACTGTCGCATAACGGTATGGACGTCGATATCAAGATGGCCTCGCGCGTGCGCGGCATCGACGCCATCATGGGCGGCCACACGCATGATGGTATGCCGGCGCCGATCATCGTCAGCAATGCGGGCGGCAAGACTTTGGTGACCAACGCCGGCAGCAACAGCAAGTTCCTCGGCGTGCTCGACTTCGACGTGCGCGGTGGCAAGGTGCAGGGATACAAATACCGTCTGTTGCCAGTATTTTCCAATTTCCTGCCAGCCGATAGGGAAATGGATGCATTGATCACCAAGATCCGTGCACCTTACGAATCGAAATTGGGCGAGCAGCTGGCAATGACCGAAGGCACGCTTTATCGCCGCGGCAACTTCAACGGCACGTTTGATCAATTGATCGTCGATGCACTGATGGATGTGAAGGGTGCCGATATCGCGCTTTCTCCCGGATTCCGCTGGGGCACTTCGCTGTTGCCGAACAGCCCGATCCTGATGGAACAGTTGATGGACCAGACGGCGACCACGTATTCATACAGCACGCTGACCGAACTGAGCGGCGACACGATCAAGACCATCATGGAAGACGTGGCCGATAATCTTTTCAATCCGGATCCTTATTATCAGCAGGGCGGCGATATGGTGCGCGTAGGCGGCATGACTTACGCAATCGAACCTAACGCAAAAATGGGGGCGCGTATCCAGGATATGCGCTTGAACGGCAAGTTGATTGATGCGGCGAAGAAGTACAAGGTTGCCGGATGGGCGCCGGTCGCCGAGGGTGCAAGCGGTGAACCGGTTTGGGATGTCGTTGCACAATGGTTGCGTACCAATAAAACCATTACGCCACGCAAGCTCAACACACCGCGCATCATAGGCATGGAAGGTAATCCAGGCATTGCTCCTTGAGCGTGAGGAAAAGAATATGAAAAAAATCTTTTCCCTGCTTGCCTGTTGCTTTGTGTGCTTGCCGGCGCTTGCTTTTGATGCGGCCAAAGTGCCGGCGATGAAGCAATCCAAAGCCGGCAAGTATCTGGATGCGGCCGAAGCCAGCACATTGAAAAACCAGTTGGGTGCCAAGGCTTATTTTGTCGATGTGCGTACCCGAGCGGAAGTGTCGTATGTCGGCATGGCGACACCGGTCGATGCAAATATTCCATATGTCGAGCATCCGTACGATGCGCCGTGGGACGATAAAAACGCGCGTTTTAAATTGGAGGTCAATAGTGATTTCGCTCCTGAACTGGCACGCCGCATGGAATCGGCGGGCATGGGCAAGGACGACGCTGTCATCCTGATTTGCCGTTCCGGCGATCGCAGTGCACGGGCAGCCAGCTTGTTAAGCGATCTCGGCTACACCAGGGTGTATACGGTAGTAGACGGTTTCGAGGGCGATGTGGCCAAGGATGGGCCACGCGCCGGTGAGCGGGTAGTCAATGGATGGAAAAATTCAGGCCTGCCATGGAGTTACAAGCTCGAAAAAAGCAAGATGTATTTCCCTAAATTCTGACGCATGCAGACGTGTGACGACTCTTTTTTAAATCTCTTTCAGGATGCCTGCCATGCATAAGGTGTTGCTATCGCTTGCCCTGATTGTTTGCATTCTTTCGGATGCGAGCCTGGTGATCGGTCATGCGCAAGGGGCTGAAGCAAAACCGGGCGTGGTGCCGCCACTGGTTGACCTGGGGCATGACGGAGAAATATCCAGGCTTGAAAAAAAACCGGTCATTCTTTTCTTTTCGTTGCCGGATTGTTCTTACTGCAAAGTGGTGCGGCAAAACTATCTTTCCCCTTTGCTGCGTAATCATGCTGCAAAGGACCGTCCCCTCATTCGCGAGGTAGACATGATGAGTCTGAAAGAGGTGAAGCATGCCGATCATCGCCTGACAACTCAACGTGATGTGGCAAAACGCTTCAACATAGTTGCTGCGCCCACCGTGCTGTTCATCGATGGAAATGGCAATGTCCTCACTGCACCGATAGTGGGCGGGGATATTGCAGGCTTGTACGGCGGGTATCTTGACAATGCATTTGCCGAGTCGGCCAGGAAACTGGCAGGGGTACCTGATAACAAGAGAGAACAGAATCCCTAGTGTGTAGAAACAAGGTTTGATAAAAAATGGAACGATATTGCATCGTTCCATTTTTTATTTGCAAACTCATTGCTTACAACCTGCACATTGCAATTCTCTTTATATATATGCACTTCTTGCATATATTCAGTATATATTTGTATACATGGAAAGTCAGGCGGCACATCGCAGCTTGATGTGTCTGTCGCTTGCCATATCCGAAAAAATATACAAGGAGACAACATGGCTGAAATGAGTAGACGTGGGATGTTGCAGGCCGCCGGCTTGATGACATTGGGAGCAGTCAGCGGTTGCGCCACATCGCGTGGCGAAGGTGGTGGCGACAAGGCACTTTTTTCCGTCGCACAGCCATCGATTCCTATCGTTGGCAGCAATGAACGTTTCCCTGTGCGCCGTATTTACTGCATAGGTCGCAATTACGCGGCGCATGCTCGCGAAATGGGCTCGGATCCGACACGCGAACCACCTTTCTTTTTTCAAAAGCCAAGTGACTCGATTCAATATATCGCGCCAGGCAAGACGGTTGATCATCCATACCCGACGCTGACGAAAAATTACCACTACGAAATCGAGCTGGTTGCAGCGATCAGCAAGGGTGGTAGAAACATTCCCGTTGAAACAGCCTTGCAACATGTCTTCGGTTACGCGGTCGGCCTGGATATGACACGTCGCGATTTGCAGGCCGCGATGAAGAAGGAAGAGAAACCGTGGGAAATCGGCAAGAGTTTCGACATGTCGGCACCTATCGGGCCCTTGCATCCTGCGGCCAGCATCGGCAGTTTTACGCAAGGGAAAATCTGGCTCAAGGTAAACGGCCAGGTCAAGCAAAGCTCGGATTTGAACAAAATGATCTGGTCAGTGGCCGA
>NZ_JBEBPO010000078.1:0-12138 GCF_040395855.1 Herminiimonas fonticola
GCATCCGTCGCGACACCAGCCGCGATATCGCAACGCGCTGGCAGCAGGAATGCGCGGCAAGACTGCCTGCCGATTGCGAAGCACACGTAGTCTTCTCGTTCGGCGTCAATGACACATCAATTTTTGAAGGTGTGCAGCGCGTATCGGAAGAAGAAAGCATCGCCAACTTCCAGAACATCTTGCGCACCGCTACATCAAGTTATAAGGTCTTGATGATAGGCCCGCCGCCTATGCCTGACGGTGCCCACAACCGCCGTGTCGAACGCCTGGACAAACAGTTTGCTGAATTGGCAACAACACTGAATGTTCCCTACTTATCTGTATTTGAAGTTTTGCGCAAAGATGAACATTGGCTGAAGGAAGCGATTGCCAATGATTTTGCGCATCCGGGGAAGCATGGATATGAGCGCTTGGCTGGATTGATACAAGAATGGTCTGAATGGTGGTTTATCGCTTTGAATGTTGGGCTGATAAACCGTTAGTTCAACCTACTTCGTTGCGCTTGATTTTTTAACTCGGGCTGGCGATTGATCTTTTGCTTGGACAAAAAGATCGAACTCTTCTATGGATTCCCAATCTTGCGCCTCAATGTCTTTGGTGGTCCACATCCACTGCGCTGAGGAATAAAGAAGATAAACAAATTTGTGGTATCGATCATAGAACTCTGCAAGGGGTAGTTCCGTGTTTGGTCTCGCCCTCTTGATACTGACATGCGCGGTTCGATTTCTTATGCGGCGAAACTGTGTGCCGAACTCCTCTGGCACATCAACTTGATAAACAGAAATGTGGTTTTCCCATGATGGCGCATAGCCATTTTCGATTGCATGAACTCTGTTGTTGAGCAGCTTTCGTACCTCCGTATTGAAGATGCGATCTAGTAGGCGGTGGTCGAGGTCTTTGAGGTTATTTTTACCTCGTTTAATGCAGCCAACATAAAACTCATATAAGTGATGCAAGAAGCTTGCGTATGCGTCATGAGACCGAATTTTTGTAAGCTTGTCTCGTTTCCCCATGATGTTCAGGCCAGCGAAGTGGGTAAAGCGTTCGAAGCTGTCTTTGCATAGAATAAACTCATGTGCAATGGTGGTTGTAAGTGCATTGTCTGTTGCATCACCAATTTCAAACTTCATGCAAACGTCTCCTTGTAGAGCCTAACATTTGAGTTCAGCGGTCGCCGGAGGCTGTCCGCTGGAACGATTGGCTGGACTCTGGGAGATCGCCACCAGCCTCGGCAAATAGGTCGCGCTCGATCTCCTTAAGCTTCTCTTGGGTTAGCCCGTACTTCTCACACAAACTGTATGTAATTGGATTTAAGATGTTCTCAACCTTGTTGAACAGCTCCCTAGCCACCTCCAAGTCGTGGATCATGTGATCTCGCCCAGCGGAACTAACGAAGTTCAATGCGTGGTCAACAAAGAATCGGTGGGCAAGATGGTTCCGCATTACCAACGCCTCGCGCAGCAGAGGTTCAAGCGAAGCGTCAACGACTTTGAGCAAAGACAGCTGTTTCACGAGTTGCCCCATCGTTTTGGCAGATAGTGACTCGTCGTACGCATCGATGTCTTCTTCCCATTTTTCTATGGTTGTGTACCCGGGTACATTCTTCCGAAAAAAGTCAAAGAACACCAATAACTGGCCAATCGACTGCTCCACGCACTGAGCTCGGTACATAGCGAGGCCATGATGTGCGTATACCTCCTTACAATGATCCGACTCGTCCACTAAATTCCCTAACTTTTTATACAGAAGTGATGGATAACATGACACGTGCCGTATAGCTTAGCAACCCACCCCCATGAATATGAAATTTTTTTGTTCGTCGACCGTATCATATGTGCGGATAAGCGTTTGTAGTTACTGAATACAAAAAAGCTACCGCTTGGCGGTTCTATCTCCCAATAAAAAAAGCGACGCATTGCGTCGCTTTTTTTATTGAACCAAATGAAGACTTACTTCTTCTTCATCGGTGGCAAATCAGTACAAACACCTTTGTACACTTCCGCCGCCATACCTATCGATTCACCCAGAGTCGGATGCGGATGTATGGTCTTGCCGATATCAACAGCATCAGCGCCCATCTCGATCGCCAAAGCGATCTCACCGATCATGTCGCCAGCATGCGTGCCGACAATGCCACCACCAACGATGCGTTTGGTTTCTGCATCGAACAGCAATTTGGTAAAGCCTTCATCACGACCGTTGGCTACTGCGCGGCCTGATGCTGCCCATGGGAAGTGGCCTTTTTCGAGCTTGATGCCTTTGGCTTTGGCTTCGTCTTCGGTGATGCCGACCCATGCGACTTCAGGATCGGTGTAGGCCACGGATGGAATCACGCGTGCGTCGAAGTAGGACTTCTCGCCTGCTGCGGCTTCTGCTGCAACGTGCGCTTCATGCACAGCTTTGTGCGCCAGCATGGGTTGGCCGACCAGATCGCCGATGGCGAAGATGTGGTGCACGTTGGTACGCATTTGCGCATCGACTTCGATGAAGCCGCGATCGGTCACTGCAACGCCAGCCTTGTCGGCAGCAATCTTCTTGCCGTTCGGGCTGCGTCCGACTGCAACCAATACCATGTCGTAGAGTTGCGGTTCCGGCGCTGAAACACCCACTTCTGCCGCTTCGAAAGAAACCTTGATGCCTTCTTTCAATGCTTCGACCGCAACGGTTTTTGTCTTCAACATGATTTTGTCGAAGCGCTTCTCGTTGAATTTTTGCCAGACCTTGACCATGTCGCGATCTGCGCCTTGCATCAGGCCGTCCAGCATTTCAACCACATCGATGCGTGCACCGAGAGTCGAATAGACAGTTGCCATTTCCAGGCCGATGATGCCGCCGCCGATGACGAGCATGCGCTTGGGCACACTGCGCAATTCGAGCGCGCCGGTGGAATCGACGATACGCGGATCTTCAGGAACGAACGGCAGGTTCACGACCGACGATCCGGCTGCGATGATGGCTTGCTTGAACTGGATTGTTTTCTTGCTGCCGTCGGCTGCAGTGACTTCAATGTGATTGGTGCCGACAAACTGGCCGACGCCCTGCACTACATTGACCTTGCGTGCCTTGGCCATGCCGGACAAACCGGTGGTCATCTTGCCGATGACTTTTTCCTTGTAGCCGCGCAGCGCATCAATATCGATTTGCGGTTTGCCGAAGGTGACGCCATGCGCCGCCATCGCTGCGGTTTCGTCGATGACTGCTGCAACGTGCAGCAATGCCTTGGATGGAATGCAGCCGACGTTCAGGCACACGCCACCGAGTGTTGAATAACGCTCGATCAAAACGGTAGACATGCCGAGATCGGCGGAGCGGAACGCAGCGGAGTAACCGCCAGGACCTGCGCCGAGAACCATCATGTCGCATTCGATATCGGCTTTGCCGGCGAAGCTGGCTGCTGCAGGTGCTGATACAGGTGCAGCGGCTTTTGCAGGAACAACTGCTGGTGCTGCGGCAGGTGCCGGAGTTGGGGCTGCTACTGCAACAGGCGCTGGTGCGACCGCCGGTGTTGCTGCGGGTGCTGCTGCACTTTCCGATGCTTCCAGAATCAGCAGCAGTGAACCTTCTGCAACCTTGTCGCCGAGTTTGACCTTCAACTCTTTGATGACGCCGGCGTGGCTGGCTGGAATTTCCATGCTGGCCTTGTCGGATTCGACCGTGATCAGCGACTGATCAACCTTGATCGTATCGCCCACATTGACCAGCAGTTCGATGATTTCCACTTCCTTGAAATCGCCGATATCGGGGACTTTGACTTCTATCGTGCTCATCGCTTTAGCTCCGTATTTTTATCCGGTTCGCCGCGCTTGCAGCGGCGGCACGAACCATGGTCTGATTTTTTTTGCGTACGCCGATTACAGCAGCGATTTGCGCAAATCGGTCAGCACTTCGCTCAGGTAGGTCACGAAACGTGCACCTTGCGCACCATCGATCACGCGATGATCGTAGGACAGCGACAAAGGCATGATCAGACGCGGCACGAATTGCTTGCCATCCCAGACCGGTTTCATCGACGTCTTCGACAAGCCGATGATCGCGACTTCAGGTGCATTGATCAGCGGTGTGAAATACGTGCCGCCGATGCCGCCCAGCGATGAAATCGTGAAAGTTGCGCCTTGCATGTCGGCAGGTTTCAACTTGCCGTCGCGTGCCTGTGCCGACAACTCGCCCATTTCCTGTGCGATTTGCGTCACGGTTTTTTGATCGACGCCTTTGACGACAGGCACGACCAGACCTTGCGGCGTATCGGCCGCGAAGCCGATGTTGTAGTACTGCTTGAGAATCAGGTTTTCGCCGGCTGCATCGAGCGAGGAATTGAATTCCGGATATTTTTTCAGGGCGGCAACGCAAGCCTTGATCACAAACGCCAGAATCGTCAATTTGACGCCGGATTTGGCCAGCGCGGTATTCGTCGATTTGCGCAGTTCTTCCAGCTCGGTCACATCGGCTTCGTCGTATTGCGTGACGTGCGGAATCATGACCCAGTTGCGGTGCAGATTCGGACCGCTGATTTTCTTGATGCGCGACAAAGGCTGCAATGTGGTTTCACCGAACTTGCTGAAATCCAGCGATGGCCATGGCAACAGATCGAGGCCTGCGCCACCGCGCGATGCGCTTGGCGCTGCAGCAACCGGTGCCGAAACGGGACCGGCGGCAATGATGCCCTTCACATAGTTCTGTACGTCTTCCTGCGTAATGCGGCCTTTAGGGCCGGAACCTGCAACGCTACCCAGATCAACGCCGAGTTCGCGTGCGAACTTGCGTATCGATGGCGATGCGTGTGCTTTTGCATTTGCTGCAGTCGCTGGCGCCGAAGCTGCAACAGGCGCTGCTGGTGCAGCAACCGGTGCTGGTGGCGCCACAGGAGCTGCTGCGGCTGCTTGTGCAACCGGCGCTGGCTCTGCAGCTTTCACTGGTTCTGGCTTAGGCGCTTCAACAGGTGCCGGCGCTGCTGGAGCCGGAGCGGCTGCAGGCGCTGCATCAGATGCCGATGCTTCTATCATCAGCAACAAGGAGCCTTCAGCAACCTTGTCGCCCAGCTTGATCTTGATTTCCTTGACGATACCGGCGTGGCTGGATGGAATTTCCATACTGGCCTTGTCGGACTCAACTGTAATCAGCGATTGATCGACCTTGATCGACTCGCCTACCTTGACCAGCAATTCAATGACTTCAACTTCCTTGAAATCACCGATATCCGGGACTTTGACTTCGACCATGCTCATCGTTTTATCTCCGCTTGTTTGCGTGCCCACCATCATGACAGCGGGGAGGCAAGTGGTTACAGTCATTGCTGCCTGCCATTTGCATCCCCGTCACCTCATGGATGAGGAAAGTTTTTGTATCTGATTACAGCGTTACCGGATTGATTTTTTCCGGGTTGATGCCGTATTTCGCAATAGCCTGTGACACCACAGAAACCGAAATCGCACCCTCATCCGCCAATGCCTTGAGTGCTGCAATCGTCACGAAGTAGCGATTGACCTCAAAGAATTCGCGCAGTTTTGCACGGCTGTCCGAACGACCGAAACCATCTGTGCCCAACACTTTGTAAGTACGTTCTTTCGGAATGAAGGCACGTACTTGTTCAGCGAAGGTGCGCATGTAATCGGTGGCGACAACGATAGGGCCGCTTGTGCCTTGCAGCGATTGCGTGACGTGTGCGACACGCGGAGCATCGGCCGGGTGCAGCATGTTCCAGCGTTCCACGTCCTGACCATCACGCGCCAGCAGCGTGAACGATGGTGCGGACCAGACGTCGGCCACGATGCCCCAATCGTCTTTCAACAGATCGGCAGCGGCGATGACTTCGCGCAGGATGGTGCCGGAGCCCATCAGTTGCACGCGATTTTTCGATTTCTTCGCGCCTTCCTGCAGCAGGTACAGACCTTTGATGATGTCTTGTTCCTGGCCTTCTTTCAGACCCGGCTGCGGATAGTTTTCGTTCATCAGGGTGATGTAATAGAACACATCTTCCTGATTTTCGATCATGCGCTTCAAGCCATCCTGCATGATGACGGCGACTTCATGTGCGAAGGTCGGATCGTAAGGAACGCAGTTCGGGATCGTCGATGCCAGGATGTGGCTGTGACCATCTTCGTGCTGCAAGCCTTCGCCGTTCAGTGTGGTACGACCAGCGGTACCGCCGAGCAGGAAGCCGCGTGCGCGCATGTCGCCCGCTGCCCAGGCCAGATCGCCGATACGCTGCAGGCCGAACATCGAATAGAACGTGTAGAACGGCACCATGATGCGGTTGTTGGTCGAGTACGAGGTTGCCGCCGCAATCCACGATGCCATCGCGCCCGCTTCGTTAATGCCTTCCTGCAGAATCTGGCCGGCTTTATCTTCGCGGTAGTAGCTGACCTGATCTTTATCGACCGGCTCGTACAACTGGCCTTCGCGGTTGTAAATACCGATTTGGCGGAACAAACCTTCCATACCGAAAGTACGCGATTCATCGACCAGAATCGGCACCAGGCGTTTGCCCAGATTCGCATCGCGCAACAGGATGGACATGATGCGTACATACGCTTGCGTGGTCGAAATTTCACGGCCTTCCGCAGTCGGGTCGAGCACTGCCTTGAATGCGGCCAATTCCGGCACCGGCAATTTTTCATCGGCGTGCATCCGACGTTGCGGCAGATAGCCGCCAAGCGCCGCACGACGTTCGTGCAGATACTTCATCTCAGGCGCATCGTCGGCCGGTTTGAAGAATGGAATGTCGGCCAGATGTTCGTCAGCAATCGGCAGCGAAAAGCGATCGCGCATTTCGCGCACTGCTTCGTCGTCGAGTTTTTTGGTTTGATGCGCAGTGTTGCGCGCTTCGCCCGATTTGCCCATGCCATAACCTTTGACGGTTTTGACCAGCAGTACGGTCGGCTGACCTTTGTGTTCTTGCGCTTGCTTGAAGCCGGCGTAGACCTTGTGTGGATCGTGACCACCGCGCAGCAGATGCCAGATGTCGTCGTCCGACATGCGCGAGACCATTTCCAGCAATTTTGGATGCTTGCCGAAGAAGTTCTTGCGCACGTAAGCGCCATCCTTGGCTTTGTAATTCTGGTATTCGCCGTCCAGCGTTTCCATCATTACGCGCTGCAAAATGCCTTCTTTGTCCTTGGCCAGCAACGGATCCCAGTTCGAGCCCCAGATGATCTTGATGACGTTCCAGCCGGCGCCGCGGAATTCGCCTTCGAGCTCCTGAATGATCTTGCCGTTGCCGCGCACCGGGCCATCCAGACGCTGCAGGTTACAGTTGACGACCATGACCAGATTGTCGAGTTGTTCGCGACCGGCCACGCCGATTGCGCCCATCGATTCGACTTCATCCATCTCGCCGTCGCCGCAGAATACCCAGACCTTGCGGTTATCGGTTTTCGCGATGTCGCGTGCGTGCAGGTATTTAAGGAAACGCGCCTGATAGATTGCCATCAATGGGCCGAGACCCATGGACACCGTCGGGAACTGCCAGAAATCCGGCATCAGCTTCGGATGTGGATACGACGACAAGCCATGACCATCAACTTCGCGACGGAAGTTGATCAATTGGTCTTCGCTCAAGCGGCCTTCGAGGAAAGCGCGAGCATAAACGCCAGGCGATGAGTGACCCTGGATATATAACAGGTCGCCACCGTGGTCTTCGGTCGGCGCATGCCAGAAATGATTGAAGCCGGTGCCCAGCATATTGGCGAGCGACGCAAAGCTGGAGATATGACCACCCAGATCGCCGTCAACGCGGTTGGCTTTGACCACCATCGCCATCGCATTCCAGCGCATCCATGAACGCAGGCGTTCTTCGTATTCCAGATTGCCGGGCGAGTTCTCGCCGAGATCGGCAGGAATGGTATTAACGTATGCAGTGGTACTGGAGAATGGAACCTGCGCACCGCGACGACGTGCCAGATCGATCAAGCG
Organism: Herminiimonas fonticola; assembly: GCF_040395855.1. Classification (GTDB taxonomy): domain Bacteria; phylum Pseudomonadota; class Gammaproteobacteria; order Burkholderiales; family Burkholderiaceae_D; genus Oxalicibacterium; species Oxalicibacterium fonticola_A. The sequence goes on from NZ_JBEBPO010000078.1 coordinate 7,909, forward strand.
CTCCATCAGATAATGAGCGCGATCAGGGCCCTCGTTTTCGATAACGGATTCGAGGGCATCAAGCCACTCTTGCGTTTCCATTACATCTGGATCGTTAGCGGCTTGCGCCAGTACTTGGTCGATTTGGGCGGACATCGTTTGTCTCCTGATTTATCTTAATGCCGTTTTTTGTAAAAACGGACGTCATTTTTAAAGCCAATAACACGTATAGTCGTGCAGATTGCGCCGAGTTTAACAGCAGTTTTTGTTATTTTCAAATGGCGATATCATTTATCATAATGCGAAATTATGTGGCATAGCAGCATTTTTAAAGGCTTTTAGCCCATTTTGAACTATTCGCCGCGCATGGCAAGCGCCATCCAGGCAGGCCAGCCTGAAAACCGGTTAGACCTCCGTTCACTTCGCTTTGCATGCCCGGCTTTTGCCCCGCTTATTTTGCGTCCCTTATAATCAGTCTTTCCCTTTTCATTTCTATTATTAATTCATGAGCGCACATATCATTGACGGCAACTTGCTTTCTCAACAACTTCGCCAGGATGTCGCGGCACGTGCCGCCGCCCTGAGCGCCAAAGGCAAACAACCTGGCCTGGCCGTGATTCTGGTCGGCGCCGATCCGGCTTCCCAGGTTTATGTACGCAACAAGGTCAAGGCGTGCGAAGACAATGGCTTGTTCTCTTTGCTGGAAAAATACGAAGCCGATATGACGGAAGCCGCCCTGCTGGCGCGCATTGCTGCACTGAACAACGATCCTAAAATCCACGGCATTCTGGTTCAGATGCCGCTTCCCAAGCACATTGATCCAACCAAAGTGATCGAGGCGATCTCGCCGCGCAAGGACGTGGACGGTTATTCCGTATTGAGCGCCGGCGAACTGCTGACCGGCCTCCCCGGCTTCCGCCCTTGCACGCCTTACGGCTGCATGAAGCTGATCGAAAGCACAGGCACCAAAATTGCCGGCAAACACGCAGTCGTGATCGGCCGTAGTAATACAGTAGGCAAACCGATGGCATTATTGCTCTTGCAAGCCAATGCCACCGTCACCATCTGCCATAGTGGAACTGCAGATCTCGGCTATCACACACGCCAGGCCGATATCGTCGTCGCTGCCACCGGCCGCCGCAACACCTTGACCGCCGACATGATCAAACCCGGCGCCATCGTGATCGACGTCGGCATCAACCGCGATGACAACGGCAAACTGTGTGGCGATGTCGATTTCGCTGCAGCCAAGGAAGTCGCCGGCCACATCTCGCCTGTACCGGGCGGTGTCGGCCCCATGACCATTACCATGCTTCTGGTGAACACCATAGAAGCAGCAGAGAGAGAAACCAACTGATGAATATTGCCCTTAACCCGCTGCTGGATTTTTCCGACCTTCCACAATTTGCTGCGATCAAACCCGACCATATCGGGCCTGCGATCGACAGCCTGCTGGACCAAAGCCGTAACGTCGTCAAGGAACTTGAAGAGCCGATTGCGCAAGTGACATGGGAAAACTTTGTCGAGCCTTTGGAAAACGTCACCGAAAAACTCAGCCGCGCGTGGGGCATCGTTGGTCATTTGAATGCTGTCGTCGATACGCCGGAACTGCGCGCTGCGTATAACGAAAACCAGCCGAAGATCACCGAGTTCTGGACCGAACTGGCGCAGAACCTGACGCTGTTCACCAGTTACAAGGCACTGCAACTGGGCCCGGATTACGCCGGCTATTCAGCCGCACGCAAGAAAATCATTGAAAACGCCGTGCGTGATTTCCGCCTTGGCGGTGCCGAATTGTCGGAAGAAGATAAACCGCGCTTTGCCGAGATTCAGGAAAAGCACGCAGCACTGACGACCAAGTTTTCTGAAAATATCCTCGACGCGACGAATGATTACGCCTTGTTCGTTGAGGACGAAGCAGAACTCGCGGGCTTGCCTGACGATGCGAAGCAGGCCGCGCGCGCTGCGGCAGAGAAGGATGGCAAGACTGGCTATAAATTCACGCTGCATTTCCCTTCGTATTTCCCTATCCTGCAATACGCGGACAAACGCAGCCTGCGCGAAACGATTTATCGCGCCAATGCGACCAAGGCATCCGAGCTCGGTGGCAAACCGGAATGGGACAATACGCAAAATATCGTCGACATCCTGAAGTTGCGCGATGAAGAAGCCAAACTGCTGGGCTATAAAAATTACGCCGAAGTGTCGCTGGTCTCGAAGATGGCGCAAACGCCGGATCAAGTCATAGACTTCCTGCAGGATCTGGCCCAGCGTGCCCGTCCGTTTGCCGAAAAAGATCTGGCCGAATTGCGCAGCTTCGCGCAAAAAGAACTGGGCATAGAAAAACTGGAAGCATGGGACGTCACCTATGCATCGGAAAAACTGCGCGAACAGCGTTATGCGTTTTCCGAACAGGAAGTGAAACAGTATTTCCCTGAACCGAAAGTGATCGCCGGCCTGTTCCGCACGATCGAAACGCTGTTCTCGGTCACCATCAAACCGGACACCGCACCAGTCTGGCATCCGGACGTGAAATTCTTCCGCATCGAAAAAGACGGCGCGCTGATCGGCCAGTTCTATATAGATCTGTACGCACGCCAGGGCAAACGCGGCGGCGCATGGATGGACGATGCGCGCGGTCGCCGCCGCCTCGAAAGCACGAATGGCATTCAGACGCCGGTCGCTTACCTGACCTGCAATTTCACCGAACCTGCGGTCATCGATGGCAAAACCAAACCGGCGCTGTTCACGCATGATGAAGTGATCACGCTATTCCACGAATTCGGCCACGGTCTGCATCACATGCTGACGCGCGTCGATGAACTCGGTGTGTCCGGCATCTCCGGCGTTGAATGGGACGCAGTTGAATTGCCATCGCAGTTCATGGAAAATTTTTGCTGGGAATGGGATGTGCTGCAGCATATGACTGCACATGCCGATACCGGCGCAGCGTTGCCACGCGCATTGTTCGACAAGATGATCGCCGCGAAGAACTTCCAGTCCGGCCTGCAAACCTTGCGCCAGGTCGAGTTTTCACTGTTCGACATGCATCTGCATTACGATTACCAGCCTGGTGGTAAACAAAGTGTGCAGGATGTATTGAATGCAGTGCGCGCGCAAGTTTCAGTCATGACGCCACCGGAATTCAACCGTTTCCAGCACTCGTTCGCGCATATTTTTGCCGGTGGCTATGCGGCCGGTTACTATAGCTACAAATGGGCGGAAGTCCTGTCTGCCGATGCCTACGGTGCCTTTGAAGAAGCAGGAAAAGCCAGCGGCAATGTCTTGTCCGGCGATACCGGCGCACGCTTCCTGCGCGAAATTCTGGCGATGGGCGGTTCGCGCCCGGCGATCGACTCATTCAAGGCTTTCCGTGGCCGCGAACCGACGATCGATGCCTTGCTGCGACACAGCGGCATGGCAGCTTAGCAGTGCAAACAATCGGCTCATTCAAGCTATGAGCCGATTGTGCAATCTGGCTGGAATGCACGAGTTCTCGTGCAAATTTTCTAGCGCAATACGTTTCATAAAACGATAAACGGGACGAGAAGATGAAAAACGGTTTGCTGCCGCTGTCACTACTGATCACCTTGCTGTTTTCGGCCAATGCCCATGCCCAGCTATATAAATGGGTCGCACCCGACGGCAAGATCACCTATAGCGACACGCCACCGCCATCATCCATCAAAAAAGTGGAAGAGAAGGCGCTCGCTACCGGCCCTTCTACTGCCGGGTTTCCGTTTGAACTTGCACAAGCCGTCAAAACCAGCCCGGTCACGCTGTACACAACAGCCAAGTGCGAAGCCTGCACGGACGCGCGCAATCTGCTGAATACACGCGGTGTTCCATACACGGAAAAAACCGTGAGCAGCAATGACGACATCGCACGCCTGAAACAGGCTGGCGGTGACAGGCAATTGCCATTCGCGACGATAGGTTCACAAAAGCAATCCGGTTTTAATTCCGAGTTATGGGATACCGCATTGACCAGCGCAGGTTATCCAGCCAGCAGCCAGTTACCGAAAAGCTATCGCAATCCGGCACCAGAACCTGCCGCACCAAAACCAAAAGCTGCAGAAGCCAGGGCCGCTGACAATCAACCTGCTGCAACACCTACCGACACCCTGCCGGCTACCGGCAATGCACCGCCGGGTTTCCGTTTCTAAATTTCAGTTTCTGATTCAGATTTAGCCTTACCTTATGACGCGTATCGACTTTCACAGCAATGTTCCAGACAAAATCGCGTACGCG
>NZ_JBEBPO010000079.1:0-11940 GCF_040395855.1 Herminiimonas fonticola
ACGCCATCAGGCGCGGCTTGGCCTTGAACTGGCGGTTGGCGGTAAACGGCATCCAAAGATGAGCGGTGTCCAGAAGCTGAGCCATGTGCACCTTCTTTCGGTAGACGGGGAATCAGCATGGTAGTACGTTTTCCAGCAGGACGTAAGCCGGGCAAAAACAATCGACCGGAATCTGGCAGGCCTCATCCCCCAAGAAATGAGATAGCAACTACTTGTCTCACTTAGCGGCAGAAAGATACGGAGCTATTTTTTCGCTATCCGTTTGAGTACACGCATCAACCCGCCAACCAGCGGCAATTTTTCATACAGTTCTTCTGCGGCATCCCAGTAATCGCGGTGGGTATTCACGCGACCATCGGCATCGAAACGCAAATGTGTAGCTCCGCGTATGCATTGCTCATCGCTGGAATAACGTCGCATATGGAATAGAAAATTCCATGTCATGAACGCATCGTCACCTTGCAGAACCGTATTCGTTACAACAAAACGAGGGTTTTCTACCTGGCTGAACATGTGTATGAAGATGGGTCTGATTGCTGGCAGTCCGCATACTTCGCTGAAGGGATCCTTGAAGGATGCATCAACTGCATAGATTTGCTCCAGCTGATGCTGTGCCGCTTCAATGCTTAGTGTTTCGAAAAATTGTACGACACGGCACAGGCTGTCTGTATGGTCAACTTTGATATTCATCACTTCATTCATAATCCCGTTCCCTTGTGTATCAACCAGAAATAAAGCCGGTAAGGCAGCAGACGCAGGATGCGCAAGAGGTTGGTAAAGCGACGTGGAAAGTGTATATGGAACTGGCCACTTTCAAGTCCGTTCAGCAATTCCTGTGCTGCTTCATTGGCCGATATCATGGCCGGCATGGGGAAGTCGTTGCCTGCGGTCAGAGGCGTTTCGACAAAGCCCGGATTGATCAGGTAGACGCCTATGCCGCGCGGATGCAAATCGATATACAGTGATTCGCACAGGTTGATCAATGCCGCCTTGGTCGGGCCATAGATCAACGCTTTCGGCAAGCCACTGTAACCGGCGACCGATGCAACGATTCCTATGCCGCCGTTGCCTTGTGCCAGCAATGTCGGCAGCACTAGGTCGAGACAGTTGTAGGCGCCACGTATGTTCAGGTCTATCAAACGATAGGCTGCCGCCAGGTCAAAGGAATCGGCGCGCATTTCATGGTAGCCACCGGCGATGATCAGTACCAGATCGATGCCTTGCCACTGCTGCATGATTGAGGTATGGGCCGCAGATACACTCGCATGATCGACGATGTCGAGCACGGCGATCAGTGCATTTGGATGACCGTCTGCAACCATTGCCAGTAATTCAGGGCGGCGCGCGGAAAGTGCCACGCGCGCACCTTGTGCCAAGAGATTCTGGGCGGTTGCCGCGCCTATGCCGGTCGAGGCGCCGATGAGCCATACGCGTTTGTCATGCCAGTTTGAAATCTGTGGATTCATCTAAGTCTTTCGGTTTGCAACAGGAGTCGGCACATCAAGGGCGCTTGCTAAAGGACAGCGTCACATCGCCCAGATGGAAGCCGAACTTGCTCATCGCTGCACGGTTCAGCATCACGCGATCATCCATCAGATACATCCAGTCGTTGAACTGCACGTCATATACCTTGCCGTCGACAGGCAGCGCCAGCACATATTGCCAATGCAGGACATTGCCTGCGGTAATGCCGATGGCTTCGCCGACGACATCCGGTGCGGTTCCTATGTAACGGTCGGGCGCCACCTTGCGCAGCGTCCACACGCGTTTTTGCTTGCTGCCGTCCGAGTAGCTAAAGTCTTCATCCAGCGTGCCTGTATCGCCGACCCAGGTACAACGCATCACTACGGTAAAGCGCTTGACGACCTTGCCGGATCTGTCCTGGAACATGCCCCACGCATCCAGCGTGCCATTGAAATACTGCTGCAAATCCAGCTTGGGCTTTTCATTCGCATAGTGTGAGGGTTCGACCGGGCTGGCACAGGCGGCCAGCAATACTGTAGCGCACACTGCAAAAAGATATTTCAACTGATTCATAATCATCTCCGGCTGATTGGTGTGGGGGGTACAAGACAATTCATACATCACGCAATGGGGCGCGCGCCAGTATGCTGGCCGCTGCCAGTTTCAGCGCGCAGGGCAGCAAGGCATACGCGACAGACAGCGCATGGGTACCCGTGCTGTCTGCGGTGCCGGGGACGTAACCGAGTTGCTCGAGCAAGGGAAGCGAGATGCCGGCTGCCAGCGCCAGATTCATCTTGGTGGCCCAGCTCCAGGCGCCGAAATAAGCCCCTTCGCGCTGGCCGCTGTGTCCGGCGCGCCCTATGACTGCCGCCAGCAATGCCGGTGGCAAGGCCAGGTCGGCGCCCAGCGTCAAGCCGGACAGCACGCAGATCACGGCAAACGGCAGTGCAGCGCCAGCCGGCAGACCGTAAGCCCAAATGAAGGCGGCGGCTGATAGCAACATGGCGCACAGCCAGATGCGGGCTTCGCCATGGCGTCTGGCCAAGGCGACCCACAAGGGCATGGAGCAGGCAGCAGCCATGAAGTACAGGACCAGAAACAGGCCTGCGTACTGTGCCAGTTGCAATTGATCCTTGGCGAAAAACAGGAACAGTGTGGCGGGTATCGAGGCGGCAATGCCGTTGACGATCAATACTGCGAACAGCCAGCGAAAGCGCCGGTTGTGCAGGGGTTCCAGCATCGCAGACCAGCCCGCATGCAGAGCTTGTGTAGTGGCCGGCTGCGGTGCTGACTTGAGCAGGATGGCAGCACAAATGAGCAGGGTGATGATAAAGATCGCGATCAGCCCATCGAAGCCCAGCCAACCTGTCAGCAAGGCTGCCAGTATTACACCCAGCAAGCCGCAGGCTTCACGCGTGGCGGTCAGGCGCGAGCGTTCCGCCAGTTTTTGCGTCAGTGCTGCGCCCCAGCTTTGATGGGCGATCGTCGCCAGGCTGAAGCCGAGGTAGACCAGCAGCAGCGTGCACAGGAACCACAGCAAGGCGGCGTCCTGCAGCAGCGCAGGCGGATGGAATAGCGCCAGAAAACCCAGTGCCAGCAAGGGCAGGGAAATCAGTATGAAGCGCCCATAGCCGCCATGATTCCTGCGGCGATCTATCCACAAGCCTATCAACGGGTCGATGCATGCATCGAATACACGCGCTGCCAGCAAGGCCCCGCCGATCAGGGTCAGCGACAAGCCGAAGCGTTCCGCATAGAACTGCGGGACGTACACATAGATAGGCAAGGCAACCAGCGCCAGCGGCAGTCCGAATAAACCGTAGGTGAAAAATGAAGCGGTAGTGAGCCTGGCCATCAGTGCGGCGCCGCATCGGCCAGCAAGGCGTTGCGCAATTGTGCGGCAGTGGTTTGGGGATCCAGCCAGATCGCAAAGAAGGCATGACTGAACTCGGCATCCATGATCTCGCCGATGAATTTTCCGTTCAGGTAAAAGCGTGCGCCTTCATTGGGTAGGTAGACGCCGGATAGATGCGTGCCTTCGTTGACGTCCGGGAAGATGTTTTCCATGGCAGCTTGCCAGCTGGCGCGCTGTTGTGCAGAGCCCAGGCCCAGCTTGCGCATTTCATCTTCGCTAGCGGCGGCAATTTTCTTACCTTGCAAGTTGCGTGCATAACGCAAATCCAGCACCAGTTTGGCTGCCGCCGGCGCTTGGGCGCGATAGCCTTTATCGCCTACCCAGAGCGCGGCATCATAAATCTTCAGGCCGAACCAGCGGAAGCTTCCCTGACCTGCCAGGCGCGCCTGGCCTATTTCTTTTTCTATATGCTGGGGCGCTGCAGGTTCTCGCGCCAGCGCAACCGTCCACATCAGCGCAAAGAAGGCCAATGGGAGTACGTATTTTCCGGTCCGTACGGCAGGGCTGTGCAGGCTCATGTTTTTTCCAGCGTGAATTGCACGACATCTATGCTTTTTGCGCGGAATCCCGCTTCGCAATATGCGAGATAGAATTCCCAGGTGCGCAAGAAGCGGTCGTCGAAACCCTGCGCACGTACCTGCTGCAATTGCTCGGAGTAGGCGCTGCGCCATTCTTTCAGCGTGCGCGCATAGTCCAGACCGAACTTGAATTCATTGGCGACCCGCAGCCCGTGCTGTTCAGCCTGCTGGCGAAAGACTTGTGATGATGGCAGCATCCCGCCCGGGAAAATATATTGCTGAATGAAGTCTGTACCCTTGCGATAACGCTCGAACAGTTCATCGGCAATCACGATGGTCTGTATGCAGGCGCGACCATTTTTTTTAAGGTTGCGTGCAATGCACTCGAAATAGCTGGGCCAGTACGCTTCGCCTACAGCCTCGAACATTTCTATCGAAGCAATCGCATCAAATTGTCCGCTCGTATCGCGGAAATCCTGCAACAGCAATTGCACTTGATCGGCCAGGCCGGCATCAGTCAAACGCTGATGTGCATAATGCAGCTGTTCGGTCGACAGCGTCAAACCGGTTACATGTGCGCCTGCTGTAGTACTGGCCAGTTCGGCAAAGCCGCCCCAGCCGCAGCCGATTTCCAGCACGCGTGGATTCGGCGGCAGTGCCAGCTCGTTCAGGATACGGTGATATTTTGCATTCTGGCCTTGTTGCAAATTATCTGCATGGCCATTGGCAAAGAGCGCACTCGAATAGGTCATGGACGGATCCAGCCACAACCGGTAAAAGTCATTGCCTATGTCGTAATGCGCGTGGATGTTCTTGCGGCTGCCCGCGCGCGAATTGCGGTTGAATAGATGTTTGATTCGGTACAGCAGACTGCCCCACCAGGTGCCGTACACAATCGATTCGATTTCCGCGCGATTGCGTACGAACAGCTCTATCAGGCCGGGCAGATCGTCCGTCGTCCAGTGTCCATCGATAAACGTTTCCGCAAATCCTATATCGCCGGACTTCAACGCAGCATGGCAGATGTCCCAGTTTTTCAGGGTCAGGGTGACGGGATGCGTATGGTCGCCAAACTGCTCGATCTGGCCGTTCGGAAGCTCCATGCGCAAGGCACCATGCTCGATTTTGCGCATCAGTTGCAGGATGAATTTAACCTCCGCAGGCAAGTCTATAGACGTGCTCGCGCCGGCACCTGCAGTAACGATGATCGCTTGTTGTTTGATTGATTGAGTATTCATCGACTCAGCTCTTTGGATGGTGGATGGGGTTTTCTGAAAAATGGCACGCGCTTGAGCCACAGGCGCAGTGCTTGCCAGTGTATTTTTGCGACGACGCCCAAGGTCATCAGCGGATACAGACAGAATGCTCTGGCAACAAGCGCGTCCGATAATGGGTAGGCGGAACCGGCAATGCTGGTCAATATCAAGGGGCCGGAATTGTCGTCATGATCTATGCGGGCGACATTACGTTCGACCACCGTGCCATCGATTTTTTGCGTTATGCACAAGAAGCGAAAGCGATAGCAGCCATCTACTGCACAAAATGGCGAGACATGAAATATCTTGCGTGCCGTCAGCTCTATTCCATAGTTCATGGCGCTGCCTGTATCGAGCAGATATAAATGACGCTCGCCGAACGTATTGCACACTTCGGCCAGCACGGCGCGCAGTTGTCCATCCTTGCGATGGCAAAACCAGAATGACACAGGATTGAATACATAGCCCAAGACACGCGGAAATGCCTGCAGCCAGATTTCACCATCGGCGTCATCTATGCCTTCGTTTTTCAGCAGCGCATCCAGCCATTCGAGCAAAGGCTGTCTGCCATCGCCGTGATCGCTGTCCCAGAAGGACAGCACATTGAAGCGGTTGTGCGAGAAAAATCTGGCTGGCTGCACAGCAGCCTGTGCCATTGCACGCAGGGGCAGGCGTATGAAATACACGCCATAGTTGAAGGCGTGGCGCACCGGGCGCAGGCGCGTGTGCCTTACCTTGCCAAAACAGAGTTGTGCGACAGGCATAATGGATTTCATGGTTGCGTCCATGCAAGTTCAGGCGGCTGAGCGCGTCAATGCAGTGTCGTCTGCCACGCTGCCTATGGCTTGCGCCACAGACAGGCCGGACTTCAATCCATCTTCATGGAAGCCATAGCCCGTCCACGCGCCGGCAAACCAGGTATTTTGTTCGCCCTGTATTGTCGCCAATTTCCCTTGGGCCACAATCGCCGCTTCATCGAAAACCGGATGTGCATAATCATAGCTGGCGAGCATGCTATTCGGGTTGGGGGCATGAATAGGATTGAGCGACACGATCACGGATTGCTTGAACGGTAGTGGCTGCAATTGGTTGAGCAGGTAATGGACGCACACCCTGGGTTCGCTGCCTTGTTCGCTTTGATAATTCCACGCAGCCCACGTCTTTTTATTCGCAGGCAGACAGTCGGTATCCAGATGCAATACGGCGCGATTCGGTTGGTATTTTATGGCTGACAGGATGGCCTGTTCATACAGCGTCGCATCCTTTAACAGTTGCAAGGATTGATCGCTGTGACTGGCCATGACAACATGATCGACCAGATGGATGCCATTGCCGGCTTCAATTTTGATCTTGGTGACATTGCCCAAGGTATTGCGGGTGACCGATAGCACTGGCGTTTTCAGAAATTTTTGCGGAATCTGCGTCAGCATTTTTTCCACATAATGACGGGCGCCGCCCTTGACGGTTTGCCATTGCGGCCTGTCATTGACTTGCAGCAAGCCGTGGTTGTGGCAAAAACGGACAAACGATGAAAGCGGAAAAGCCAGCATCTGTTCGGTCGGGCAAGACCAGATGCAGCCTGCCATGGGCAGCAGATACCAGTCGCGAAATTCCCTACTGTAACTGTGTGCTGCCAGATAGGTACCCAGGGAGCAATGTGATCCATCGTGTACGCCGGACAAGGCGAGTTGGGTGGCATGTTTGTTGAAGCGCAGGATATCCCGCAACATCCGGTGAAAACGCGGGTTCAGCAGGTTGCGCCTTTGCGCAAACACGGCATCGAGATTGCCGCCGGCCCATTCCAGCATCCGCCCCTGCAAGGGCAGCTTGACGGAAAAGGACATGTCGGTCGTCACGGTTTCAACCTCCAGTTCGGCAAACAGGCGGACCAGGTTTGGATAGGTGCGGTGATTGAAAACCAGAAAGCCGGTATCCACACCATAAGTGACATCACCCAGCGTAACGTCGACGGTATGCGTATGACCGCCAAAATAGTCGTTGGCTTCAAACAGTGTTACGTCGTAACCGGATTGCACCAGGCGGTAGGCGCAAGACAATCCGGCAATTCCCGATCCGATAACAGCGATTTTCATGCTGGTGATTCCTTGTTATGAGTCCACTAAAGTGCCAGGCAGCAATTAATGCGACTGACGATGTCCTTGCTTATTTTTTAACAACATCGCGATGTTGTTAAAAAATAAGCTTTTGAAATTGCATGCCGTCAGGTAAAAGGCGCATCAAGCAATTGTTGATATATGCTGAGCGCAAACGCATTTTATGTCAATATATTGTCTAGGACAAATTATAGACTTAATTAAGCGATAAAATAGCGTCTTGATAGAGATTCCGGCTTGCTGAGCCACGGACTCATTTCGAATTGAAAAATACCGATTGATAAATACGCACGTACAAGAATAGGCATGTGAATTTTTATGCAGATAACGATGAGTATTGGTGCCGTTGAGCGCGATACCGGTTTGTCCAAGGATGCCTTGCGCGTTTGGGAACGCCGTTACGGTTTCCCGACCCCGGTACGGGATAGTTTGGGTGAGCGTGCCTATCTGCTCGATCAGGTGGATAAATTGCGTATCCTGAAGCGCCTGCTCGACCAGGGGCATCGTCCCGGGAAAATCATCCATTACGGAATGGAGGAATTGCAGCAACTGGTACAGCAGTCGGTGCTGGCTACTGCTGAATCAGTCAGCGCAAGCGACGCCACTCTATCGACGCTGCAAGGCTATCTGGACTTGTGCAAGACTAACCAGACCGAGGCCTTGCGCCACGGGCTGTCGCAGGCGCTGTCGCGTATGGGACTGGAGCGTTTCATTGTCGAGTTGCTGGCACCGCTTAATCGACTGGTGGGTGAGAGCTGGGCCAACGGCACCCTGCAGATTTTTGAAGAGCATTTGTATACAGAGTCGGTACAAGTCGTCATGCGCGCAGCAATTTCCTCGTTGCAGCTGCCAAGAGGGAAAATACCTGCTGGGCCACGCATCCTGCTGACGACGTTGCCACTGGAACAGCATGGCCTCGGCTTGCTGATGGCCGAAGCGATCTTTACGCAGGAAGGGGCGAGTTGCATTTCGCTGGGCGTGCAAACGCCCATCATGGATATCATTGGGGCAGCCCAGGCGCAAAACGCAGACATCGTCGCGCTATCCGTCTCGGGTGCGATGAATCCCCGTCTAGTGCTCGAAGGCTTGACTGATTTGCGCGGGAAATTGCCTGTCAGTACAGAGCTTTGGGTAGGTGGAGATTGCCCGGTACTTGCCCGTCGCCCACCAGAGGCTGTATATGTGCTGACTCATCTTGCCGACATCTCCGCCGGCTTGAGTGCATGGCATGCCAGGCATCCCGTCTTGACGTATTAAAATGTCAAAGTAATCCATGTCGTCGCGAAGCCGGGATGTCTGGCTTTCATATTGTTAACCATATCAACCGGAACACAACCAGCGCGATGATTAGACTGTTATATGTAAGCGCAAGCCGCAGCACTGCCGAAGCTTTGAAGAATGACCTGTCCGATATTCTGGAATCGTCAAAAAAGAATAATCAAGCCCTGGGGCTGACCGGAATTCTGGTCCACGGCGGCGGCATGTTCATGCAAGTCCTGGAAGGACCGGATCACCAGATATTCAGAAAATATACCGAGATCCTTGATGACAGGCGACACGCTGATTGCCGTATCGTTCTGATTACAACCACAGAAGAGCGTGCATTCCCGGATTGGGCCATGGCGGTCCTGGAAATTTCAAATCATGAATTCAAAGGCATCCAGGAAATCATCGCTAGCCATCAGGAAACAGTGGATGTAAAAGCCTTCAGTTTAGTGATCCGCTCTTTCATGAGCAGGCTGGCGGGAAAATGAAGTGCCATCTTCGTGCCTGCCTTTAACAACACCATAAAAAGACGGATATGTTCTCTATTGAAATCCTGATGCAGGCCGTGATGGAATCCAGGGATGGCATCATCATCGCAGACGCGCGTGCTCCTGATCACCCGGTGATTTTTGCCAACCCTGCATTCGAACAGTTATCCGGCTACGACCTGGAAGATATCCTGGGGCGTAACTGTCGTTTTCTGCAGGGAACGGACCAGGCGCAAAGAAACATCAGCATCCTTGCCAATTCCCTTGAGAAGGGCGAGCACAGTATTGTGACTCTGCGAAATTACCGCAAGGACGGTTCATTGTTCTGGAACGAGCTGAGCATATCCCCGGTGTTTGATCAGTCCAGTGTCCTTACGCATTTCATCGGCATCCAGAAGGATGTCACCGCGCGCGTAGTCCTTGAGCAGCGCTTGCGCAAGGAGCGCAGGTTGCTGGAGCGCGACAAGGAAAATCTGGAACAACTGGTCGTGCATGACACATTGACCGGGATATACAGCCGTAAATATTTCGAGGATCAGTTGCGCACAAGATGGGATCAGTTGATCGATACGCAGGAAAATCTGGTCATGATGTTTATCGACGTCGATTACTTCAAGGGCTTCAATGATACTTACGGCCATATTGCCGGCGATGATGCCCTCAGAAAAGTCGCCTCGATCCTGGATGATTCATTGCGTCGGGATAGCGAATTTGTCGCCCGCTTTGGCGGTGAAGAATTCATCGTGCTGGCAACTGAAATGACTGCAGAACAGGCGAGCATGCATGCCGAGAATTTATGCCGGAGTGTGCGCGATCTGGATATTCCTCATGCGGCTTCGCCACACCAGTTCCTGACGATCAGTTGCGGGGTGGTCCGTATGAAGCCGAGTTCTATTGCTCAGCCCGAAGTGCTGTTAGAGCAGGCTGACAGGGCACTGTATCAGGCCAAGGCAAGGGGACGTAACCAGGTTGCAAGCTGCGAACCATGAGATCGCTCAGCGCAAGTGCACTCAAAATGAGACTACAACTGCATCCTACTGAAAGGAAAATCATCAAATGATCCCCATACATCCATCTCGGACAGAGCCATCGTCTAGTGCTACCGGTTGTAGGGAGTGCAAGAAAGAGACGGATCTTGGTTTTGATTTTTTATTCGCTTACCAGCCTATCGTGGATGTCCGCACGCGTTCCATCTATGCACATGAAGCATTGGTACGAGGGCCGAACGGAGAGTCTGCCTACTCGGTACTTTCGCAAGTCACTGATGCCAATCGCTATTCTTTTGATCAGGCGTGTCGGGTCGAGGCGATTCGTGGCGCTGCCGCACTGGGAATGAAGGAATTATTGTCGATCAATTTTTTGCCGAACGCCGTGTATCGGCCGGAAGCCTGCATACGCAGTACCTTTGAAGCGGCGCGACTGTATGATTTTCCTATCGAGCAAATCATTTTCGAAGTGACCGAAGGCGAGCAAGTGACGGACAGGCCGCATCTGGTGAACATCTTTCGCGAATACCGGCGCTTCGGTTTTCGTACGGCGATTGATGATTTTGGCGCCGGTTATGCAGGCCTCGGTCTGTTAGCCGATTACCAGCCGGATATCATCAAGATAGATATGGAGCTGGTGCGCGGCATCGATAGCAGCAAGCCGAAACAGGCAATCGTGCATGGCATCGTGTCTATCTGCGCAGCACTGAATGTGCGCGTGCTGGCGGAAGGGATAGAAACATCGGCCGAGCGCGACTTCCTGTACAGTGCGGGGATAGACCTGATGCAGGGTTATCTGTTTTGCAAGCCGGCGTTTCAAGCCATAGGTATCATAGAACCGTCGTCGTGGGCCTGAAGGTGCGATCAACAAACGGCGTTTGATTCGTCACCGCCTATAATTCCGCATAATTCAAACTCCGCAGAAACCTTGAAATTCGCACCATAAGCAAATGAAACCCGTAATTGACAAGAAAAGGCGCGTGAGTGTTGCGCCGATGATGGATTGGACCGACCGCCACTGCCGCATGTTTCATCGGCAGATTACGCGCCATACCTGGTTCTATACCGAGATGGTGACAACGGGCGCCTTGCTGCATGGCGACGTGTCGCGTCATCTCGATTTCAACCATGAAGAACATCCGGTCGCGCTGCAATTGGGCGGTAGCGAGCCGGCCGACCTTGCCAAAAGCGCGAAGCTGGGCGAGCAGTGGGGTTACGACGAAATCAATCTGAACTGCGGTTGCCCGTCCGAGCGCGTGCAAAAGGGCGCGTTCGGCGCCTGCCTGATGAACGAGGCTGCACTGGTTGCCGATTGCGTCAAGGCGATGCGCGATGCCGTGCAGATAGACGTGACGGTCAAGCATCGCATCGGTATCGATGACATCGCTTCCTACGATTTCGTGCGTGACTTTGTAGGCACCGTAGCGGAAGCCGGCTGCAACACCTTCATCGTGCATGCGCGCAATGCGGTGCTCAAGGGTTTAAGCCCGAAAGAAAATCGCGAGATCCCGCCCTTGCGTTATGAATTTGCGTACCAGCTCAAGCAGGATTTTCCGCAACTGGAAATCATCATCAATGGCGGCATCAAGACGCTGGCAGAAATCGATACCCATCTCGGGCATGTCGATGGGGTGATGTTAGGTCGCGAGGCGTATCACAATCCGTATTTGATGAGCGCATTCGACGCCCGTTATTACGGTGACACCGCGGCGCCAAAATCACGCGCCGAGGTGTTGCATGCGATGCTGCCTTACATCCGCGCACAACTTGAACAGCACGGCAAAAGCGAAAAGGGCGGCGGCTTGAGATTGAACAGCATCACGCGCCACATGCTGGGCTTGATGGCAGGTCTGCCTAACGCCCGCGGATTCCGGCAAAGCTTGTCCGATTCCAAGAGGCTGGCAATCGGCGATCCTGATTTATTGCTGCAGGC
>NZ_JBEBPO010000080.1:0-11408 GCF_040395855.1 Herminiimonas fonticola
GCTGGAACATTGCTGATTGCGTCTCGCGCTCCTACGATCTGGAGGCAATGAGCGTAGGTACTGTTGCCGCCGGTCGCATCGGCTTGCGCGTGCTGCGTCTGCTGCATCCATTCGACGTCAAGTTGCATTACATGGACCGTCACCGCCTGCCGACCGCAGTTGAAAAAGAACTCAACCTGACTTATCACAGCACGCTGGAAAGCCTGACCAAGGTCTGCGACGTGGTGACGCTGAACTGCCCGCTGCATCCGGAAACGGAACACATGATCAACGAAAAAACGCTGAAGAATTTCAAGCGTGGCGCTTACATCATCAATACCGCGCGCGGCAAGCTATGCGATCGCGATGCGATTGTTGCCGCACTGAAGAGTGGCCAGCTTGCCGGTTACGCCGGCGACGTCTGGTTCCCGCAACCGGCGCCCAAAGACCATCCGTGGCGCACCATGCCGCATCACGGCATGACGCCGCATATTTCCGGCACCAGCCTGACTGCGCAGACACGCTATGCCGCAGGGACACGCGAAATTCTGGAATGCTATTTTGAAGGCCGCCCTATTCGTGACGAATATCTGATCGTGCAGGGCGGAAAACTGGCTGGCGTCGGTGCGCACTCGTACAGCGACGGTAACGCAACCAGGGGCTCGGAAGAGGCAGCCAAATACAAAAAGACTTAACAGGAAAGCTTAATAAAAAAAGCGCAATTGGCAGCGCGTCTGCCGGATGACCGGATCCGGCAGACGCGTGGTCACTTAATGCCGACGTTCGACAAGAGCGTCGGCATTTTTTTGTTTGGAAAAACCGTGTTGATGCGGGGAGCAGGCATGGCCGGCATCAGGCCAGCGCTTCTTTTGCTGCTTCCTCCGGCGTCAGACCATCGTAGAACTGATCGGTAAACCATTCAATCTGTTCTTCGATGTGATCTTGTGCCTCGGTTACCGTTGCGCCGCCGGCCACCAGAAAACCTTCGACTTCTATGCACCAGTTGATGAGCGCCAGTGTTTCCGGATCCAGTTCTTCCTCTTTCTTTGCCATGATGCTGTCTTTCATTTATTTGATGATGACGACAGTTTCACATGGGCGCGGGTAGAAGGGAAGCGCGATGCAGGGTGCAAGGAAAAACGATCGCCCAGTTTTGCCAGCGACAGCAACAGTTGCTCGCTTGATTTGGCAAGCGCTTCATCAATTGCGGCCTTGACGATGCGCAAGATTCTTTTCCCGACTTCGTAGACAGATGTGCGTTGCCTTCTGCGAAATTCTTTATCGATGTGGAATGGCCTTTTGCCAGACGCAATAACTGGCGCTCCACTCGCCAAAAGAAAAGTCCAGGGCTTGCTCGAGCGCGGAGCCCTGGTCAAATTGTCGCTATGGCCGGTCAAATTGTCGCGATTCCTCTCGTTCGTATTTGTGTGAATCCTTATAAATCATCGACTTAAGTTCCGATTTTGATCTGGCATGTGGATTGCCTAATGAAACCCCAGGTGAAAAATTTCACCCTATTTCATGTGTGCGCATTACTCATAAATAAAACGTTGCGGCCTACGTTGCCGCAACATGATCAAAGGAGATTCATATGCTTGATTTTTTTACGCGCGAAAGAAGCATCGCCGGTCCGGGATTCAATCGATGGATGGTGCCGCCGGCGGCGTTGGCGGTTCATCTATGTATTGGGCAGGCTTATGCGTTTAGCGTATTCAACGGCCCGCTTTCCAAGGTAATCGGTATCGACAGTCCGGCTCCCGAGGACTGGAAACTCACGACGCTGGGCTGGATCTTCAGTCTTGCTATCGTCTTCCTCGGCCTGGCTGCTGCCTTCGGCGGCAAGTGGCTGGAAAAAGTCGGCCCGCGTTTGACGATGTTTGTTGCTGCCTGCTGTTTCGGTGGGGGCTTCATGGTCTCGGCGCTGGGTGTGCACCTGCATCAGATATGGCTGGTCTATCTCGGCTACGGCGTGCTGGGCGGTATCGGCCTCGGCCTCGGTTATGTGTCGCCGGTGTCCACGCTGATCAAGTGGTTCCCTGACAGGCGCGGTATGGCAACCGGTATGGCGATCATGGGTTTCGGCGGTGGCGCGATGATTGGTGCGCCATTGTCGGTTTTCCTGATGGGTCATTTCAAATCGGCGACTTCGGTCGGCGTGACGGAAACCTTCATCGTCATGGGTGTGCTGTATTTCATTTCGATGATGATCGGTGCGCTGGCTATCCGCATTCCTGCGCCTGACTGGAAACCGGCTGGCTGGGTTCCGCCTGTAGTCGAGAACAAGATGATCACGCGTAACCATGTGCATATCGACCAGGCCATGAAGACGCCGCAGTTTTATCTGTTGTGGCTGGTGCTGTGCCTGAACGTGACGGCGGGCATCGGTGTGCTCGGACAGGCATCGGTCATGATTCAGGAAACCTTCAAGGGCGAAGTGACGGTCGCTGCTGCTGCCGGTTTTGTCGGTTTGATGAGCGTGTTCAACATGGGTGGCCGCTTCTTCTGGTCGTCGATCTCGGATTATCTGGGACGCAAAAATACCTATTACACCTTCTTTGTTCTCGGTGCGATTCTATATGCCTGCGTACCGTATGCCGGTCATGTAGGTAGCGTTGCGCTATTCGTGATGTGCTATTGCATCATTGTCAGCATGTACGGCGGCAGCTTTTCTACCGTGCCGGTTTATCTGGCCGATCTGTTCGGCACCAAATTTGTCGGCGGCATACACGGCCGTTTGTTGACGGCATGGTCGGCAGCGGGTGTGTTCGGTCCGGTGCTGGTCAATTACATCCGCGAATACCAGATCAATCATGGTGTGCCGAAGGGCCAGGCATATGAGGTAACGATGTACATCATGGCAGGTCTGCTGGTACTCGGCTTTATCTGCAATCTGTTCATCAAGCCGGTCGAAGCCAAACATCATATGGCCGATGATTCCGTGCGGTCGAACGCCCCATCCGGCATGCAGCCAGTCGGCGCAAATTGAACGCCCCATGAGCAAATAACAGGAGAATATTTATGTCTACCCATCATTCAGAGGTCAAGCCTAGCAGTCCGATTATCGTCGTCATATTCTGGGCTTACGTGATCATTCCATTGGCATGGGGTGTGTCGTCGACCATGCAGAAAGCGATGGCATTGTTTCATTAAGATTGCGCAACAATGAAAAAAGCGAGGCATTCACCGGCCTCGCTTTTTTGTTATTTCAATTACTATGCAGAGTGTCTGCGCCGAATACGGTGAAACAAACCGACAGGTGGAGCGATCAAATGCACAGATACAAAAAAGAATCATGCATTGCCTGCAGCTATCCAACTTAGAATTCGACATGACTGCTGCAAAATATATCCATACTGAAACAGACGAACCTTTTGTCGAAGCATTCGGCGGTTGGCAAGATCAATCCATCCTCATTGTTGATGACGAACCAGGCATGCGCAGTTTCCTGCAGCGCACACTGGATGGCCGTTGCAGACGGGTGGAAGCAGTCGACTCTGTAGAGGCAGCCAGCGTGCTGCTGGATTTGCGTCATTTCGACCTGATCATTCTCGATAATTCACTGCCCGGCAAATCCGGTGTCGAATGGCTGCATGAAATTCGTGCGCTCGGCTTGCACAACGATGTGGTTCTGATCACCGCCTTTGCCGATCTGGAAACGGCAATCCATGCCCTGCGTGCAGGCGCCGCAGATTTTCTGCTGAAGCCGTTTCGCGTCAATCAGATTCTGAGCGCGATCGGACGCTGTTTCGATCGTACCCATTTGCGGCGCGAGAATTTCATCTTGCGGCGCGAGCTGGATTCGCATGTCGATTTTGGCGTGGATGGGCTGGTGGGTCATTCGGCTGCCTTGCAGCCGGTGCGTGAAACGATCAAGCGTCTGGCAACCGTATCCAGCACCGTGCTGATTACCGGTGAGTCCGGTACCGGCAAGGAGATTGCCGCGCGTGGCATGCATTATCTGAGCAGCCGCTCCGGCAATCATTTCGTACCGGTCAATTGCGGTGCAGTGGCGCCGGATATTATCGAGAGCGAATTGTTCGGGCACGTCAAAGGCGCATTCAGCGGCGCGGCTTCTTCGCGCGAAGGTTTGTTCTTTTATGCGCAGGGTGGCACGCTGTTCCTGGATGAAGTGGCCGAATTGCCGCTGGCCATGCAGGTCAAACTATTGCGCGTGCTGGAAGAGAAAAAAATTCGCCCGGTTGGCGCCGAACGCGAAATCCCGGTGGACGTCCGGGTGATCGCAGCGACCAATCGCAATGTCGAAGAAGCGGTGCAGGAAGGCCGCTTTCGCCAGGACCTGTATTACCGTTTGAATGTGGTGCAGGTGCATATGCCGCCGCTGCGCGAACGCACCGACGATATTCCGGCGCTGGCGGCGTATTTTGTGCGCCAGTTGGCGCCGCAATTGGGCCTGCCACCCAAGCAACCGGATAGCGCATTGCTGGCATCGATGGCAACGCACTCGTGGCCAGGCAATGTACGCGAGTTGCGCAATCTGATCGAACGCTGGCTGATACTTGGCAGTATTTCCGACATTGCCAGCGACAGTAAATCCATTGCCATCGATAGCGGTAGCGACGTCTCGCTGGAAGCCATCGAGAAGCAGCACATTCTGAAAATACTTGGAGAGGCAGACGGCAACAAGACCGAAGCTGCACGCCGTCTCGGCGTTTCCCGCAAAACCCTCGAGCGCAAATGCGCCGAGTGGGGAGTGTAAGAAATTGTCTGTCGTGCGTCGCATTTTGCAGAAGACATTCGGGCTGCATTTTCTCGTCAATACATCGGTGCGCACCAAGCTGTTGCTGGTGGCACTGGTGCCCTTTCTCACCGTGTTGCCGATTCTGTTTTCGCTGATTTCGTACTGGGGCGTTGCCTATTACGACCGCCTGCTTACATTCAAGGTCAGCAGCGATTTGACGGTGGCGCACGAGTATTTCATTCATGTCAGGGAAAAGATCGGGCTTGATGTTTCCAGTCTTGGCGAGTCGCATCCCTTTGTCATGAGCGTGCGCGACGGCGATCACGCCAGTTTGCAAAAAATGCTGCTGGAAAAAAAACAGACGCTCGGACTCGATTTTCTGAACCTGCTCGATATGAATGGCCGTGTTCTGGCATCGTCAAGCGGCACCAGTCGCACGCTCGGTAGCAGCAATGCGAATTGGCCGGTAGTGCGCTCATCGTTGCTGGGAGAGAAGTCAACCGGGATCGATATTTATTCAGAAGAACAATTAAGCGCAATCAGCGACAAGGCGGTGCGGCAGGCATATATCGAACTGGTCAATACGCCGAACGCCACACCGACCAAAAAGACGGCGGAGAAAAGCGGCATGGTCATCCATTCGACCACGCCGGTCCGCGATACGGATGGCACGCTGATGGGCGTGCTGGAAGGCGGCACGCTGCTGAACCAGAACCTTGATTTTGTCGATACCATCAACAGCCTGGTGTATGCCGATGGTTCGCTGCCGGAAGGTAGCGGCGGTACGGCAACCCTGTTTATCGATGATGTGCGCATCGCTACCAATGTGCGCCTGTTCGGCAACAAGCGCGCATTGGGTACGCGCGCTTCGCAAATCGTGCGCAACTATGTACTCAACGATGGCAAGACCTGGCTGGATCGCGCATTCGTCGTGAGCGACTGGTATATCTCGGCGTATGAGCCGATCAGCGACAGTTTCGGCAATCGCGTCGGCATGTTGTATGTCGGCTATCTGGAGGCGCCCTTCCGGCAAGCCAAGGAAACGGCGATCGCGTTGCTCGCCGGAGTCTTCACGCTGATCGGTATTGGCGGCGTTTATTTTTCCCTGCGTGTGGCGCGCGATATCTATGGCCCGCTGACGAGCATGAAGCGCACGATGGCAGAGGTTGAGCAGGGCAATATGTCTGCGCGCACCGGCGGCACGCAGACGCGCGATGAGCTGGGCACCCTGTCGCATCACCTGGATGAGCTGCTGGATACGGTGCAGAAGCAGAATGCCGAACTGAAGGCGTGGGGCGATCAACTTGATCGCAAGGTAATAGAGCGCACCATCGAACTGGAGAAAACCAACAAGCTGCTGATCAAGGCGCAGCAGCAGCTGGTGCTGGCCGAGAAACTGGCGGCGATTGGTGAAATCACTGCCGGTGTGGCGCACGAGATCAACAATCCGGTAGCGGTATTGCAAGGCAATCTGGATGTGCTGCGCGATACGCTGGGCGTCGCCGTCAAACCGGTGGAAGGCGAATTGCGCCTGATGGATCAGCAGATTCATCGCATCAATACCATCGTCACCAAGTTGCTGCAGTTCGCCAGTCCAGGCGAGTTTGCCGGCTATGTGGAAGCGATTGTGGTGGATGAGGTGGTGGCGGATTCGCTGGTGCTGGTGCGCCATCTGCTCAACCAGAGCAACATCGAGGTAGTGCACAATCGGCACGCCACGCTGGCAGTACAAATCAATCGCGGCGAGTTGCAGCAGGTGTTGATCAATCTGTTTACGAACGCCGTCCATGCGATGAAGAATGGCGGTCGCCTGACGATAGAAAGCAGGGATTGGCTTGATGAATCAGGTGCGCGCGGCGTGACCATCAACGTGATCGATACTGGCGCGGGGATTAAAAAGGAAGACCAGGCGCGCATCTTCGATGCCTTCTTCACCACCAAGCGGCAAGGCGGTACCGGACTCGGTCTGTCTATCAGCTATACGCTGGTTGCGCGCTACGGCGGGACGATTACGGTGAAGAGCGAGGAAGGTGTCGGCACCGAATTTACCGTCCGCCTGCTGGCTTAATTTTCCGCGCTTTTTGCAGACATGTCGGTACCGTGCATGCGACCTTTTTTCTGCTTGCTCAAACAAAACCCGCGCTATTGTCAGCGCGGGTTAGTCATCACGAACGGCAAACCTTTTTTCTGTCCGACCGGATCGGTGTGGAGTGATTGTCGGCTTGTCCGGATAAGGGCATCGCTGCTGATGCTCCTTCGTCAATTCTTTGATTCGGTCTGTGTAGAGCCATAGGCGCTGCCGCTATCGGAGGTGCCGGTCGGGTTAGGCAGTTTGCTATCCGTGGTCGGCATGGAACCGGCAGGCAGGGTGACAGACCCGGTAGCGCTATCCAGTTTCGGTGTCGGCGGGGCTTCTGCTTTTTTACAACCGATCAATAGCGTCGCGAGAAACAGGGATGCAAGAATAGTACGGGTAAAAAACATGATGACCTCCGGAAAGTGGGTGGTGTCGCTCCATTGTAGTAAACGCATCCTTGCGGGGTAAGGCTTATTTGTGGGAAACAGGGAAGTACCGCGTTGCGTTTGAAAAATTTACATGAGGTCTTGTCGGCTGCTTTTGTAAAAAGAATGTGATGTTGCGCAAAATAGCATCGGTTTTACGCGCGCTGGGGTGATGAAGACGGCCGGCCGATTTTCAGCCTGGGCGGGCTTCGGCTCAAATTGCCGATTCACGCTATCCTGTTGCTTTTGCTGCTTATTGCCTGCCTAACAGATTGCCGTAAATGAAATCCTTGAAAAACACGCCTTTATCCGTTCTCGATTTATCGCCGATTCTGGTGGACGGCACGCCGGCCGATGCCTTCCATCGCTCGCTCGATCTGGCACAGCGCGTAGAGAAGCGGGGTTATAACCGTTACTGGCTGGCCGAGCATCACAGCATGCCGGGCATTGCGAGTGCAGCAACCGCCGTCGTGATCGGCTACGTGGCCGGCGGCACCTCGACGATACGTGTCGGCTCCGGCGGCATCATGTTGCCGAATCATGCGCCGCTGGTGGTGGCTGAACAGTTCGGTACGCTGGAATCGCTTTACCCCGGACGTATCGATCTGGGGCTGGGCCGTGCACCCGGCTCGGATCAGGCGACGGCGCGTGCATTGCGGCGCGAGATCAGCGATGACGGCAGCGAATTTCCGCGCCAGTTGAACGAGCTGCGCGCATTCCTGCAGCCGGAAGGCAATCATATCCGGGTGCAGGCGATTCCCGGCGCCGGGATGGATATTCCAATCTGGTTGTTGGGCTCAAGCAGCTACAGCGCACAGCTGGCCGGGCATCTGGGTTTGCCGTTTGCATTTGCCGGTCAATTTTCACCTGACTATATGCTGACCGCGCTGCAGCTGTATCGACAAACCTTCAAGCCCTCGCAGACTCTGGACAAACCGTATGCGATGGTAGGCGTGAATATCTTTGCCGCCGATACTGATGAAGAAGCGCGGCACCTTGCCACTTCGCAGCAGCAAATGCATTTGGGTCTGGTGCGCGGCACGCCGGGAAAATTGCCGCCGCCGATAGAGAGTATGGACGATGCATGGCTGCCGCACGAACGTGCTTCGGTTGAGTCGATGTTGCGCGCGTCCATCATCGGCAAGGCAGCGACCGTGCAAGAAAAGTTGCAGACGTTTCTGGATGTCACGCAAGCCGATGAGATCATCATCAATACGATGATCTTCGATCATGCGGCGCGTGTACGTTCGTATGAAATCGTGGCCGATGTCTGGCAGGCATAAAGTCAAATTTCGCAAACGACATTTTCACAGGTGACGCATCCGATGCTGGATCAGGACTTATACAACACTGAAGAAATCATCCGCCTGCTGGCGCCGCAGCAAATCGACGCGGACAAGTTTGTCGGGCAAAGTCATTTCATGGGTAGTCCGAATGTATTCGGCGGTCAGGCGCTCGGGCAAGCGCTGTATGCGGCCGGCATCACGGTGCCGGAACGCCGGCCGCATTCCATGCATGCGATGTTTCTGCTGGCCGGCAATCATCAACTGCCGATCGAATACGAGGTCGAACGCGTGCGCGATGGTGGCAGCTTCAGCACACGCCGTGTGGTGGCAACGCAGGAAGGACGCCGCATCTTCGTGATGTCGGCTTCGTTCCAGACGGCAGAAGAAGGCCTGTCGCATCAGAAACCGGCGCCGGCCATGAGCGATCCGGAAACGCTGCCCTCCAGTCTGAAAATCTGGCAGGAGCGCGGCATTTCCATCGGTCGCTCCTTCCAGCCGGCACCGGTGGATTTTCGTACCAATCGCGATGACAATATTTTCGGCGGCCAACTGGCATCTGCGACGCGACAGGTGTGGACGCGCGCGCCGATGCGGCTGACCGACAATGCGCTGGTGCATGAAAGCCTGTTTGCCTACGTCTCCGATTACGGTTTGCTGTGGACGGCGCTGCAACCGCACGCCATCCGGATGGATGATCCGCGCCTGCAGATCGCCAGTCTCGATCACACGATCTGGTTTCATCGGCCGCTGCGCATGGATGACTGGCTGCTGTTCGTGATGGAAAGCCCGAATGCATCGGGTGCGCGCGGACTGTGCTTTGCGCATGTCTACAACCAGCATGGCGTATTGATGGCAACGGTGGCGCAGGAAGGCTTGATTCGTTTGCGGGAAAAGAAAAATTGAAAACGCAGTGCCGATTATCTTATCGCCGTTTTGCCTGCATCAACCTGCTGGGATTGCTGATATCCGGTTTGCTGTTCACCTGGATTGCGCGTAACGGCGCGCTGGATTTCTGGCTGGCGCAGCAGTTCTTCGATCCTGTCGCGCAGCATTTCCCCTTGCGCGATTCGCAGTCGCTGGAGTTGTGGGGACATGCCGTGCTGAAGTCGATGACCGTGTGGATCTGGGTGATCTGCATCGTCCTGACGCTGGCGAGCAACTGGGTGCGGGTGTTACGACCCTGGCGTCGTTCCCTGCTGCTGTTTGTGCTAATGGCTGGCTGCGCCGCATTCGTGATTCAAACACTGAAAGGCGCCAGCGTGCATTCCTGTCCGTGGGATATCAATGTCTTTGGCGGTCAGGCGCAGTGGTTTCCATTATTCGGCCCGATAGGCAGTCTGGCCGGTCCCGGATTATGCTGGCCGGGCGGCCATGCATCCGGCGGTTTTGCCCTGAGTGCCGGTTATTTCGTTTTGCGCGAACGCAAGCCGCAACTTGCGCGCTGGATACTCGCTGTCGGCCTGTTGTTCGGCACGGTAATGAGTCTGGTGCAAATGGCGCGTGGTGCGCATTTCCTGTCGCACAATCTGTGGAGCGTGTGGCTGGTGTGGGCGACCTGTTTTGCAATTGATGCGCTGGCACATGGCGTGTGGCGGCAAAAACCGCTGTCGAATTGATGATCCCTGAATATAGCTATTCGCTATTAATTTATTAAAATAAATCAATTTTACCTAATTAATGAGAGGCATTATCATTTGCTTCATGGCGCAATAGTTTAAAAAGAAAGGGTTCTCATCATGGTTACTGCAGCGAAAACTACCAGTCAAATCTGTTTGCATATGGGCGTGGCGTTCGGGCTGATGTACGTGATGACCGGTTCGGTTGCCATCGGCGGTGTGGCCGCCGTGGTGGAGCCGATCTGCAATGTAGCCCTGCTGCCCTTGCACGACAGGATTTGGGCGCGCATACGCGCAAAAGTGGAGGCGAAACAGGCAGGCAGCGTGGCAGCTGAGGCGTCGATCGTCGCAGGTTGAACAGTTCTTTACTGCGTCAAAAGTATTGCCTGTAAAGACGAGCTGCATCCCAATACCCGTATATTGGGCGCGTAGAATAAACCGTTGCATGAGCGCACTTGCGCAAAATAACATCACCAATTACCCGGAGTGTTTGCATGAAAATCGCCATCCTCGATGATTATCAGGATTGCGTGCGCCAGCTCGATTGTTTCTCGCTGCTCGACGGCCACGAAGTCAAAGTGTTTACCAATAGCGCACGTGGTGTCGGGCAATTGGCAATCCGGCTGGCGGATTTCGAAGCGCTGGTATTGATACGCGAGCGCACGGCATTGTCGCGGCCGCTGCTGGAAAAATTGCCCAGGCTTAAATTGATTTCGCAGACCGGCAAGGTCAGCGGCCACATCGATTTGAGTGCAGCCGCTGCACGCAATATCACGATAGTCGAAGGTGTAGGTGATCCGACTGCGCCGGCAGAATTGACCTGGGCGCTGATCATGGCGGCGATGCGCAAGCTGCCGCAATACGTGAACAACCTGAAAGATGGCTTGTGGCAAATCGCGTCTACTTCACCGGCACGCAATACCTTGGGCACCGTGCTGAAAGGCCGT
Organism: Herminiimonas fonticola; assembly: GCF_040395855.1. Taxonomy (GTDB): domain Bacteria; phylum Pseudomonadota; class Gammaproteobacteria; order Burkholderiales; family Burkholderiaceae_D; genus Oxalicibacterium; species Oxalicibacterium fonticola_A. The sequence goes on from NZ_JBEBPO010000080.1 coordinate 11,030, forward strand.
ACGCTGGGTATCTGGGGCTATGGCCGTATCGGACGCATGGTGGCTGGTTACGGGAAGGCTTTCGGCATGACCGTGCTGGTGTGGGGCCGCGATGCAAGTCGCGCAGCGGCAGTGCAAGACGGTTATCAGGCGGCAGCATCGAAGGAAGAATTTTTCAGCAAGGCGGATGTGCTCTCATTGCACTTGCGCTTGAACGATGCAACGCGCGGCATCGTGACTGCCGATGATCTGGCGCGGATGAAATCGTCAGCCTTATTCGTCAACACCAGCCGTGCCGAACTGGTAGCAACGGACGCATTGCAGACTGCACTGGAGCAAGGCCGCCCCGGCTTTGCTGCACTGGATGTGTACGAGAGCGAACCGCTGGCACCGACCTCGC
>NZ_JBEBPO010000081.1:0-11382 GCF_040395855.1 Herminiimonas fonticola
AGATCGCCATCCATGCTGAACACTGCATCGGTCAAAATCATTTTGCGCTTGGCAGTGCTGGCGCTCAACTGGCGTTCCAGCGCCGCCAGATCGTTGTGCGGATAACGCTGATGATCGGCGCGCGACAATTGCACTGCATCGATCAGCGATGCGTGATTCAGCTTGTCGGCAAACACCGCGTCGCCGCGTCCGACCAGCGCCGGCACTATACCCAGATTCGCCATGTAGCCGGTGCTGAAATAGAGTGCGCGATCGCCGCCGACGAAGGATGCCAGCTTGTGTTCCAGTTCTTCATGCGGTGCAAAATGGCCGCTGACCAGATGCGAGGAGCCGGAGCCTACGCCCCAGCGCAAGGCTGCTTCACGGGCGGCGTCTATCAATACCGGTTCGGCGGCCAAACCGAGGTAATCGTTACTGCAAAAAGACAGCAGCGAGCGTCCGTCGACCTCTATTCGCACGCCGCAAGGCGTCTGCAAGGTGCGGCGCTGCCGTTGCAGCCCTTGCTCCTTGAGTGCTGCGAGTTCCGTTGTGAGTGTTTCGCGGATCATTCCGTGTTCCATTAAAAAAACCGCCGGCAGTCAAAAACCGGCGGCGGTATTGCTAAATACACCAAGTGAATAACAATCCGAAATTGCTGTTCGCTGGTTTTGATTTCTGGCTGGATTCAGCCGCTATTGTACCTTCAAGCGGCGATCAGGAAATCGATCACGATCTCGCCGGGTATGCGCTGCACATAGCTGATCTCGACGCGGGGCCCGAAACGACTGCCTATCTGCATGAGCAGGGGAATCGGATCATGGTCGTTGCAGAAGCGCATGGTTTCGCCCACTTGCAAGGCATCCAGCGCACCGAAAATTGCCGCATGGCGAAAACGTTTGGCGACACCGCGTGCATCGAAGGGATAAATGGCTTCGGTGGAAACAGTCTGGGAACAATCGTGAGTCATGGTGAAATTCCTTTTCAGTGAAGTCAGGCTGGAGCGCATGTGCTTCCAACCTGACTGTTTGTTTACGCTTTGCTGATGCCGGCCGCCGCAGCCGCCGGCTGTTTGCGTTTAGCACCGGTCAGCAGACGCAGTGCAAACAGGGCCAGGAATACCGTACCGATGGCAAACACGATATCGCCCGGAACCCGCAGCCAGACCATGGTTTCCATGAAGGACGAATGGATGACTTCAGGCGAACGCGCAAACCACATGCCTTGCGTCACACTGGCCCATGCCTGGTAAATGCCGGCCGGCACCAGGGAAATGAAGACCATCATCGCCAGCCCGATATTGAGCAGCCAGAACATCGGCGCCAGCAGGCGATCCGACCATGCGGCACGATCCGACAAGCCGCGCAGGCAGAACAGCAGCAAGCCGATGCCGAGCATGCCGTACACGCCGAACAGCGCTGCATGACCGTGTGCGGCCGTCATGTTGAGACCCTGCATGTAATACAGTGCGATGGGCGTATTGATCGAAAAACCCAGCAAGCCCGCACCGACCACGTTCCAGAAACCGACTGCGATGAAACACAGGATCGGCCATTTGTAGGCGTGCACCCAGGGCGCCGCTTTCGAGCGCTGATAGTTGCGATACGCCTCGACGCCTATCATCGCCAGCGGTACCACTTCCAGTGCCGAGAACATGGCGCCGATCGCGATCACGAACGTAGGTGTACCGGTGAAGTACAGATGATGCAGGGTGCCGAGGATGCCGCCAAACAGGAACACGATGGTTTCCAGCACGATGGCGCTATTGGCTGTTTTCGCGTGGATCAGGCCGAGTCTGGTGAACAGCAGCGCAATGACAGCGGTGGCGAACACTTCAAAGAAGCCTTCGACCCACAAGTGCACCAGCCACCAGCGCCAGTACTCAATCATCGCGTAATGGGTTTTCTGGCCCCAGGTCAGCGAGGTGGCGTAGAAACCGCCTATGCAGAGCGCAGCGAGAAATACCATGGCGATCAGGCCGCGGCTTTCGGATGGTTTTTTCAGTGCCGGCAGCAGGCCGCGTCCCAATAACGTGACCCAGAACAGCAAACCGACGAACAGCAGGATTTGCCAGATGCGTCCCATGCTGGTGAATTCCAGCCCCTGATTGCCGATCCAGAAACTGAAATCATTACCCATATGCTGCAGCGTGCCCAGCCAGCCGAAGGCAGTGGAGCCGACCACGATGAACAGCAGTGCATAGAACAGCAGGTTGACGCCCAGCTTCTGGTATTTCGGTTCATGGCCGGAAATCGCCGGTGCAATGTACAGGCCGGTAGCCAGCCATGCAGTCGCGATCCACAACACCGCGAACTGGGTGTGGATGGTGCGGCTCACCGTGAACGGCAGGATTTCTCCCAGCGGGAAGCCGAAGAAGCTGATTCCTTCCACCGCATAGTGAGCGGTGATCACGCCCATGCCGACTTGCGCCATGATCAGGCCGATTACCACGTAGAAATATTTACGCGTTGCCTTCATCGATGGCGTCGGCGTCAGATCGAATAAAGGGTCTTTCTTCGGCGGTGTCGGATCGCCTTCTTCCTTGTGCATCGAATGGTAGAAGATCATGCCGGCGATGGCCGCGATCATCAGGATGATGCTGGCGATGGACCAGATGCCGGCGCCGGCGGTCGGCGTGTTGTCGACCAGCGGTTCATGCGGCCAATTGCTGGTGTAGCTCAGATCGGATTCGCCGGGTCTGTCGGTGGCAGCCGACCATGAAGACCAGAAAATAAAGGCCGGCAGTGCCTGCAGATCGGCTTGATCGGGCAGGGAGCCGGTGTGCATCGCATATTGTTCACGCAGTGCATCGAATGCAGGATCGCTGCCGAACAGGCTCATGTAATGCCGGGTCACCTGCTGCACAGCGCTGGCACGTTCGGGTGAGAGCGTGACGATGCCGGTGCCGGCGTCGTAGGTATTGCTGCGCATCTCGCTTTTCAGACGGCCGTCGAGCTCGGCCTGCTGGCCTATGCCCAGCTGCTCGTAGGGTTTGCCGTAATCGTGTTGCGCCCAGATTGCGCGCAAGGCCAGTGCTTCGCGGTGCAGCCAGTCGGCCGACCAGTCCGGCGCCAGATAACTGCCGTGGCCCCATACCGAACCCAGCTGCTGGCCGCCGGCGGAAAGCCAGGCTTCCTGCCCGCGTTGTACCTGTCCTTCGGAAAACAGGACGTCGCCATTGCTGCTGACGACTTGTTTGGGAATAGGGGGAGCGGTCAGGTAAATTTCTGTTCCGACCCAGCCCAGAACGGAAAAGGACAGGACGCAGATAATCGCGAGCCAGGTCCAGAGTTTGCGCGTAGCGTGCATGACAAGGTTTCCTTGAGAATGGGGTTGAATTGCAATCTGGCGCGAGGTAAAGCCAACGTCATTAAAGATGCATTCTAGGTGCATGTATTAATAGATGCAAATAAAATACATCTATATTTTTGAGGTAAATCAAAAAAACGGAACAAAGATATATACTGGGTACCTGATCAACCGTATCGTCGATGCCACATTCATATTCAAGCAGCTTTATCAACGAATGCCGATCACTTAATGAGACTGACTTCCTATACCGATTACGCGTTGCGCACCCTGATGTATCTGGGGATGAATCGCGATCGCTTGGTGACGATTCAGGACATCGCAGATCTGCACAGCATCTCGAAAAATCATTTGATGAAGGTGGTGCATCAGCTTGGTTTGACCGGCATGGTCGAAACCGTGCGTGGTCGCAATGGCGGATTGAAGCTGGGACACGAACCGGCTGACATCAATATCGGCGAGGTGGTGCGCAATACGGAAACCGATTTCTTCATGGCCGAATGTTTCGATCGCGCCAGCAATGCCTGTGTGTATGCGCCGTCCTGCATACTGAAAGGCGTGCTGAGCGATGCCATCGAGGCTTACCTGGCCGTGCTCGACGACGTGACGCTGGCAGACCTGATCGCCAAAAAAGATGCTCCCGACGGCAAGGGCATGAAGACGCAGGCCATCCAGATGCATTTTCCGGAAAAGAAAACAAAGCGCGTTTGAAGCGCTGAGCCAGCCTTGCCATCTGCAGTATCCATACTCGCAGGATGCACAATTTCTCTTCGTACTATTCGCAGTTTGCAACCCGTAGTTCACAACATCAGGCACGCCAGCAGTTGCCGCCATACTCATCTTGATCTATCCGACAGCCGTTGCGCCTAGTCATTTAGGCGGAGTGCGCTAGCCAGATTGCCTTGGCAAATTACCTCTACGGCGAATAGTCCCGCTGCATCGCACCACGTACGCTGATTGCATCAAAACATGCAAGCGGAGGTGGCATCGTGGCGGCCCACAACAAGCAACAAATTGCGGTACTGGCAAGCAGTACCTTTGCATTCACCATCTGCTTTGCCGTATGGATGATTTTTGCCGTGCTCGGCATTCCGGTCAAGACGCAACTCGGCTTGAATGAAACGGAGTTCGGCCTGCTGACTGCGATGCCGGTGTTAAGCGGATCGCTGATACGGGTGCCGCTCGGCATCTGGACCGACCGTTACGGCGGCCGCATCGTGTTTTTCCTGCTGATGCTGGCCAGTGTGGTGCCTATCTACCTGATCAGTTACGCCACCGAGTACTGGCACTTCCTGGTGCTCGGCCTGTTTGTCGGTCTGGCCGGAGGTTCGTTTTCAGTCGGTACGCCGTATGTGGCACGCTGGTTCCAGCAGGAACGGCGCGGCCTGGCAATGGGTATCTTCGGCGCCGGCAATTCCGGTTCTGCACTGACCAAGTTTGTGGCGCCGGCCATCATCGCGGCTTTCGGCTGGCAGATGCTGCCCAAAGTCTATGCACTCGGCATGCTGGTCACCGCCTTGCTGTTCTGGTTCTTTTCCTACACCGATAAATCGCATCAAATGCCTGCCGGCATCTCGTTTGCCGAGCAGATGAAAGTATTGAAGGATCCGCGCGTCTGGCGTTACTGCCAGTACTACTCGGTGGTGTTCGGCGGCTATGTCGGACTGGCGCTGTGGATGACCAAATACTACGTATCCGAATACGGCTTCGACATGCAGCTGGCTGCCTTGCTGGCCGCGTGTTTCTCGCTACCGGGCGGAGTCTTGCGCGCACTGGGCGGCTGGATTTCCGACAAGTTCGGCGCTTACCAGGTGACCTGGTGGGTGATGTGGGTTTGCTGGGTTTGCTTCTTCCTGCTGTCGTATCCGCAAACCAGCATGCTGATCAAAACCGTGAATGGTGATCTCAATCTGCACATCGGCGTTTCGCCGTGGCTATTCACCGTGCTGCTGTTCGTGGTCGGGGTGGCGATGGCGATCGGCAAGGCTTCGGTTTTCAAATTCATTTCAGACGATTTCACCGACAACATCGGCGCGGTATCCGGTGTGGTTGGTCTGGCCGGCGGCCTTGGCGGTTTCGTGCTGCCGATCATGTTCGGTGCACTGGTCGATCTGACCGGCGTGCGTTCCAGCGCATTCATGCTGCTGTACGGCACGGTCTGCGTGGCATTGGTGTGGATGCATTTTTCATTCAAGCAGGAACGGCAACCCGTTCTTCAAGCGGCCTGAGGCATGCGGGGACTAGCCCCGCATGCGTTTGCGCCCGGCGTCAACAAAGTGGGAAACAGGAGAGAGTAATGAGCAAGTACATGATCAACACGTGGGAGCCGGAGACCAGTCATTTCTGGCAGCACACCGGCAAGCCGATTGCACATCGCAATCTGTGGATTTCGATTCCGGCATTGCTGCTGGCTTTTGCGGTCTGGATGGTATGGAGCGTGGTGGTGGTCAATCTGCCGAGCATAGGCTTCAAATACAGCACCAATCAATTGTTCTGGCTGACCGCCTTGCCCGGCCTGTCGGGCGCGACCTTGCGTATTTTCTATTCCTTCATGGTGCCGATTTTCGGCGGTCGCAGATGGACGACGATTTCCACCGCATCGCTGCTGATTCCGGCAATTGGCATCGGTTTTGCGGTGCAGGATATCAACACCAGTTATCCCACCATGCTGGTGCTGGCGCTGCTGTGCGGTTTCGGCGGCGGCAACTTCGCTTCGTCGATGGCCAATATCAGTTTTTTCTATCCGAAGGCGCAAAAGGGATTTGCCCTGGGGATGAATGCGGGGCTGGGAAATCTGGGCGTATCGGTGGTGCAGTTCGTGGTGCCGCTGGTCATTACCGTCGGCGTATTCGGCGCATTGGGCGGTGAGCCGCAAACCTGGATGAAGGCGGGCGAGGCCAAGCAATTGTGGCTGCAGAATGCAGGTTTCATCTGGGTGCCGTTCATCGCCGCGACAGCGCTGATCTCGTGGTTCGGCATGAACGATCTGGCGACCGCCAAGGCTTCGTTTGCGGAACAGGCGGTGATTTTCAAACGCAAGCACAACTGGCTGATGTGCTGGTTGTATACCGGCACTTTCGGTTCCTTCATCGGCTATTCGGCGGCATTCCCATTGCTGATCAAGACTGAATTCCCGGACCTTAATCCCTTGCAGTATGCGTTCCTCGGGCCACTGGTCGGTGCACTGGCGCGCGTTGCGGGCGGCATCATTTCCGACAAGCTGGGTGGCGCCCGTGTCACGCTGTGGACTTTTTTCATGATGATAGGCGCCGTGCTGGGTGTGATTTACTTTTTGCCGCACGGTGACAGTGGTGCCAATTTCTGGGGTTTCTTCAGCATGTTCATGCTGCTGTTTGCCTGCACCGGCGTCGGCAATGCCTCGACCTTCCGCATGATACCGGTGATCTTTCTCACTGCACGTCAACGCGATGCGGCGGGCAAGGGCGCAGCGGCGCAGCAGCAAGCCATCATCGATGCCAACAAGGAAGGTGCCGCAGTGCTCGGTTTTACCTCGGCGGTCGCTGCCTACGGCGCCTTCTTCATTCCGAAAAGCTATGGCACATCGATTGCACTGACCGGCAGCCCGGTTGCGGCACTGTGGTGCTTCATCGGCTTTTACCTGAGCTGTATTGCCATTACCTGGTGGTGCTATGCACGCCGGAATGCAAATATGCCGTGCTAGTGAATGGCTGCACATGGGCAGCCGGCAATGCGGGATCGAATGGCACGCTGCGGCGTGCCATTTTTTATGACTAGATCAATGAAATTGGAGCAACTCGCCGTCTCGATTGAATGCAAGGAAGGTGCCGAGCTGGCCAGTCGCGATGGCTTCCACCATTTTTTTCAACGGTGCTTCGGCCGCATCGCTGGCCGGTGGTTGCCCCTGGCTGCCGGACATGCTGGAAACGAAGACGATGTCCCACTGTGCGCCTACACGCTGCGATTCTTCCAGCAACGCGTCGAAGCTGCTCCATTCCAGCGGCAGCTTGTCTACGCACATCAGCGGCGTCAGTGTGCCGCCACGCTTTTCTGTAAAACGCATTTGTTCGCCGGCACCGGCATCGTTGGGCAAGCCAGCCTGGGCAAAGGTGAACAGCAGACGTTGCGGTTGATCTTGTGCCGCTGCTTCGCGCAGCAGATCGGCATAACTGGAAATACTCATGGTGAATTGTCTTTCGATAGATGGAAAATTTTCTGATTGAAAATCGTTCGCGCTGCAGCGCCAGCCTGCGTCTTGCGGATGGCGTCAGTCCTTATGTATACCGCAGATCACACAGCCCTCCCTATAGTCACAAAGGACTAGAAGGCTTAGTTCTTATCGAAGTGCAGCACCGACTTCTTGCTAATACCCAAGCCTTGTCGCGCTGGATAGACTCATCGCATCGACGTTCAATACAGCAATTCTTTGCGACGTTTTTATTTCCAGCATCGATAACGGTGCACGTGTGGAGGCAGCATGAGTCATTTTCTGGATCGTCTGAAATTTTTCAACAAGCCGCAAGAAAGTTTTTCCAACGGTCACGGCGCGGTAGTCGATGAAGACCGTACCTGGGAAAAATCCTATCGCCAGCGCTGGCAGCACGACAAGATCGTGCGTTCCACGCATGGCGTGAACTGCACCGGCTCCTGCAGCTGGAAGGTTTACGTAAAGAATGGCCTGATCACGTGGGAAACCCAGCAAACCGATTACCCGCGCACCCGTCCCGATCTGCCGAATCATGAACCGCGCGGCTGTCCACGCGGCGCCAGCTATTCCTGGTATGTGTACTCGGCGCAGCGCGTCAAGTATCCGATGGTGCGTGGCCGCCTGATGGAAATGTGGCGTGCAGCGCGCGTGCTGATGTCGCCGGTCGCGGCCTGGGAATACATCAGCCAGAATCCGGAACGTGCGCAGCAATACAAATCGGTGCGCGGGCAGGGCGGTTTTGTGCGTGCCAAATGGGATGAGGTCAATGAAATCATCGCCGCCGCCAATGCCTACACCGTCAAGAAATTCGGCCCGGATCGCGTCATCGGCTTTTCTCCGATTCCTGCGATGTCCATGGTCAGTTACGCCGCCGGCACGCGCTATCTGTCGCTGATCGGCGGTGTGGCCTTGAGTTTCTACGACTGGTATTGCGATCTGCCGCCAGCCAGCCCGCAAGTGTGGGGAGAGCAAACCGACGTGCCGGAATCGGCCGACTGGTACAACTCGACTTACCTGATGGTCTGGGGCTCCAACGTGCCGATGACGCGCACACCGGATGCCCACTTTTATACCGAGGTGCGCTACAAGGGCACGAAGACGGTTGCCGTCTCATCCGACTTCGGCGAGATGGCCAAGTTCGGCGACATCTGGCTGGCACCCAAGCAGGGCACCGATGCCGCACTGGCGATGGCGATGGGTCATGTGATCCTGAAGGAATACCACGCCACCGGAAAATCCGCCTACTTCCGCAGCTACGCCAAGCAGTACACCGACTTTCCCATGCTGGTTTTGTTGAAGGAAAAGAATGGCACGCTGGTGCCGGACTACTTCCTGCGCGCTTCGCATCTGGCCAACAATCTGGATGAAACCAACAACCCGGATTGGAAAACCCTGGTCATCGATGAAACCAGCGGCGACATCAGCGCACCGGCCGGCTCTATCGGTTTCCGCTGGGGCGAATCCGGCAAATGGAATCTGGAACAGAAGGCCGGCACCAGCGGCAAGCCTATCGATCCCTTGCTGTCGCTGATAGATAGCAGCGACGAAGTGACTGCGGTCGGCTTCCCGTACTTCGGCGGCAAGGATGCCGAAGACATGTTGCTGCGCAATGTGCCGGTCAAGAAAATCCAGCTGGCTGACGGCAGCATCGCCACCGTCGCCACCGTATATGACTTGACGATGGCGAACTACGGCATCGATCGCGGTCTGGGCGGCGGCAATGTCGCAAAGGATTTCAACGACGATGTGCCGTACACACCGGCATGGCAAGTCAAGCATACCGGCGTGAAGGCAGCCGACGTGATTACCGTGGCGCGCGAATTCGCCGACAACGCGGACAAGACCAAAGGCAAGAGCATGGTCATCGTCGGCGCGGCGCTGAACCACTGGTATCACATGGACATGACCTATCGCGGCATCATCAATATGCTGATGATGTGCGGCTGCGTTGGCCAATCCGGCGGCGGCTGGGCGCATTACGTGGGACAGGAAAAACTGCGTCCGCAAACCGGCTGGACGCCGCTCGCATTTGCGCTCGACTGGAATCGTCCTATGCGGCAGATGAACGGCACCTCGTTCTTCTATGCGCACACCAGCCAGTGGCGTCACGAAAAATTGCATACCGAAGAAATCCAGTCGCCATCGGCTGACAGCAGCGTTGCGCAGATGTCGCTGCTTGACTACAACGCCAAGTCGGAACGCATGGGTTGGTTGCCGTCGGCACCGCAGCTGGAAACCAATCCGCTGGAAGTCACGCGTGCGGCAGAAGCAGCGGGTCAGGATGTCACGCAATATGCGGTCGACCAGATCAAGTCCGGCAAGCTGAATTTCTCTTGCGACGATCCGGACAATCCGGCCAACTTCCCGCGCAATATGTTCGTCTGGCGTTCCAACATTCTCGGCAGTTCGGGCAAGGGGCATGAATACTTCCTCAAGTATTTGCTCGGTACGCAGAATGCGTTGATGAGCGATGAAGACAACTGCATCAAGCCCAAGGATGTGAAAGTGCGTCCTGCCGCCGAAGGCAAGCTGGACTTGCTGGTGGTGCTGGATTTCCGCATGTCTACCACTTGCCTGTATGGCGACATCGTGTTGCCGACTGCGACCTGGTACGAAAAAGACGACTTGAACACGTCCGACATGCACCCGTTCATTCACCCCTTGTCGGAAGCGGTGCAGCCGCTGTGGCAATCGAAATCGGATTGGGAAATCTACAAGGGCATCGCCGAAAAATTCTCGGAAATCGGCGGCGAATATCTGGGCACGCAAAAGGATCTGGTGCTGACGCCGCTGATGCACGATACCCCGGGTGAGCTCGGCCAGCCTTTCGATCCGAAAGACTGGCGCGCCGGCGAATGCGAACCGATACCTGGCAAGACGATGCCGAACTTTACGGTGGTCGAACGCAATTACCGCGACATTCACAAGAAGTTCACTTCGGTCGGCCCGCTGCTGGAAACAGTCGGCAACGGCGGCAAGGGCATCAACTGGAAAACCGGGCACGAAGTCGATGTGCTGCGCGGCATCAACCGTACGGTGCTGGAAGAAGGCGTGTCGAAAGGCCAGCCGCGTCTCGATACGGCCATCGATGCGGCCGAGATGATCCTGTCGCTGGCACCGGAAACCAACGGCCATGTGGCGGTCAAGGCATGGGATGCATTGTCCAAAATGACAGGACGCGACCATACGCATCTGGCGCTGCCGCGCGAGCATGACACGATACGTTTCCGCGATGTACAGGCGCAGCCGCGCAAGATCATTTCATCGCCCACCTGGTCCGGTCTGGAGTCGGAAGAAGTCAGTTACAACGCCGGCTATACCAATGTGCATGAAATGATTCCATGGCGCACGCTGACCGGTCGCCAGCAGTTCTACCAGGATCACCTGTGGATGCGCGATTTCGGCGAAGGCCTGTGCGTCTACAAACCGGCGATCAATACCAAGACCACGGCGGCCATGCTGGGCGCGCAGCCGAACGGCAACAAGGAAATTGCGCTGAACTTCATTACGCCGCATCAGAAGTGGGGCATCCATTCGACCTATTCGGACAATCTGCGCATGCTCACGCTGTCACGCGGCGGGCCGCATGTATGGCTGTCCGAGACTGACGCAAAGAATGCCGGCATCGTCGACAACGACTGGATAGAAGTGTTCAACGTCAACGGCACACTGACTGCGCGTGCTGTCGTCAGCCAGCGCGTGCCGGAAGGCATGACCCTGATGTACCACGCACAGGAAAAAATCATCAATGTGCCGGGGGCGGAAATGTCGGGCAAGCGCGGCGGCATCCACAACTCGGTCACACGCACCGTCACCAAACCGACGCACATGATAGGCGGCTATGCGCAACTGTCTTACGGCTTCAATTATTACGGCACGGTCGGCTCGAATCGCGATGAATTCGTCCTGGT
>NZ_JBEBPO010000082.1:0-10962 GCF_040395855.1 Herminiimonas fonticola
ATTCGACAGAAAATCGCCAGGCCCTGTTGACGCAAGGTGGCAGCAGCAAGGTGCCGTGCCTGACAATCACCGATGAAGAGAACAAGACGCGCTGGCTGTACGACTCGCGCGAGATCATTGCCTATCTGCAGCAGCGCTTCGTCGCCGCGTAGACGCGGCCAGATCATCACTCAGTCATTCGGCAATGAATTCGGCGCTGTAGCACCACTGCCTGCGGCAAGTATCTGGCTGACTTCCTCATCGTCCACCTGAGAAAACAGCGCATAAAACTGGCTGATGGCGCCGAATTGCCATGTCTCATGCAGACACACCACCTTGTCCACCAGCGGCTCGATTTTTTCCAGGCTGTCTGACGCGCCGATCGGGATCGCGCATACCAGCTCGGCAGGTTTTTTGGCACGCACTGAATGCAATGCGGCAATCATGGTCGCACCGGTCGCCAGGCCATCGTCCACCACGATCACAACTCGCCCCTGCGGATCGATGGGATGCATGAAGGGTGCATACAGAATACGTCGCTGCTGTAACTCAGCCAGTTGCCGCTTCCTGATTTCTTCCGTTATGGCGATCGAATCTTCATCTTCTTCATCTGGGGACGACAGATAAACCCAGCCCGTCTCGTCGATGGCGCCAATCGCGAACTCCGGATTGAAGGGGCTGGCCAGCTTGTGTGCCAGCACGATATCCAGCTCCCCGTGCAGGCGCTCCGCGAGCACTTTCCCCATCGGTACCGCACCGCGTGGGATCGCCAGTATCAAGGGATTGCGCCCCTGGTACTCCTGCAAGCTCGCCGCCAACTGCTCTGCAGCGTCCATGCGATCAATAAAGATTTCTGATTCGTCCATTTGATTCGCCTGCCATGTGCGGAATGGAGCAAGGAAAAACTGCCTCGCATGACCACTCCATTTGAAACTTCATATGCCGCAAGCATTAGATTATTCTGCATGGCTGCAAGTTCGATCTGGCCGGGCATTTAACAGCTTATTCCTGTACGAATGAGTACGCTGTATTCCCGGATCAAGAAGGAAGACAAGTCAGCCGTAACATTTGACGACAAGCATTTAAAATAAGCGCATGAAAATCGATCACGCCACCATCGTCACGCCGCAACTGGAAGAAGTGCGCCACTTCTTCTGCCACATCGTCGGACTGACTGAAGGAGATCGCCCGCCATTTCGCTTCGGCGGTCACTGGCTGTATCACGACGGCAAGCCGGTCATCCATTTGGTGAAAAGCAATTCCAGTCATCCACCTGCCAAAACACCATCCCGCATCGACCATATCGCGTTCAGAGTAGAAGATGAAACTGAATGGAGCAAGCTCATCGCCAGGCTACAAGGCGAAAATATTGAATATCAATCGTCCGAAATACCGGTAACCGGCGAACGGCAATTATTTGTCGTGCCTACATCCGGCGTGATGATCGAATTCGTGACGGCATCATCTGACTGACATGATTGAATTGATGAATACACGCTCGTAGCAACAAACCCATAGCCCTGATTCCACACAATTACTTTTCCCTGATTACTGCGAATAACCATGACCACATTTAAAAACATCGTCCTCTACACCGACACTGACGGCCTCGCGAAATTTCGTGAAGAAGACATCGCATTGCCGGACGGTTCGCCGAAGGCCTTGCTGTCGGACCTCTTTCCGTCCAATGGATTTCAGGTACGAAAAAGTCCACCGGGCGTGAGCAGCGACTTCCACTGCACGACGACGGCGCAATGGCTGGTGGTATTGAGTGGCCAAATGGAAATCGGTTTGCGCGATGGAACGGCACGCATCTTCAAGGCGGGCGATCATTTTTTCTCCAATGATCTGCTGCCGGAAGGCGCTGCATTTGACAGCGCCGTGCACGGCCACCGCAGTCGGGTTGTCGGCGATACGCCGCTGGAAACCTTGTTCGTCAGGACTGCCGACTAAAGACGCGCTCCATCCCGTAGACAGATCGTTCATCACAAAAAATCATGCTCCATTCCACACACAGACGCTCACTCTTGCTAGCCGCACTCGCCACGCCTTTTGCAGGTATTGGTATGCCTGCTTGCGCAAGCAATCAGAAGATCAGCACTGTAAATAGTGAACTGGCAAAGCTGGAAGCATCCGCCCAAGGACGCCTGGGCGTCGCCGCAATCAATACCGGCAACGGCATGCGCGTGCACTATCGCGCGGATGAACGCTTCCCCTTTTGCAGCACATTCAAGACCATCGTCGCCGCAGCCATCCTGCAGAAAAGCACGACAGATAGCGGCTTGCTGGAAAAACGCATCCACTACAACAAGGATGAAGTTGCAAAATCCGGTTATGCGCCGATTACGCAAAAGCACATGGCCAGTGGCATGACGATTACCGAACTGTGCGCAGCCACTTTGCAATACAGCGATAACGCGGCAGCAAACTTCCTGATGAGGGAATTGGGCGGACCGGCGGCGGTGACTTCCTATGCACGCTCTATCGGCGACGATACCTTCCGGCTGGATCGCTGGGAACCGGAATTGAATTCAGCCTTGCCCGGCGACGCACGCGATACGACGACCCCGGCAGCAATGGAAAAGAGCCTGCAAGAACTGACACTGGGTAATGCGTTGATGTTGCCGCAACGTGAACAGCTTGTCGCATGGTTGAAAGGAAATACAACCGGCGGCAAGCGCATGCTGGCAGGTGTGCCGACTGACTGGATCGTTGGCGACAAAACCGGCACCGGCTCATACGGCACCACCAACGACGCAGGCGTGCTATGGCCTGCAAATCGTGGTGCGCCCATCGTGGCCGTGATCTACTTCACGCAAAACGAGAAAGACGCCGCGCCACGCGATGACGTAATCGCTGCTGCAACACGCATCACGGCTGGCGCATTGCGCTGAGATCGCTTCGCTTGGGCGCCTGCTCTGTACGGCTTCTTCAGCTTCCGAAAGATCGTACATGGCTGCACCGCTCTCAGCCTGATCGCGCAAGTTGCAACATCGGCTGATGCCGTTTTTTTCGATATCACATTACACATAAAGCTCATATCGAATCGGCGCGTTTGAATCTGTTGCGACGGCATCCGGCAAACATCACCAGCAAACCGCCCTGGCGGTTTTTGCTGATCGATCCCGTGTCTTTATCTGGAATCTTGCTGCGCAAAACTCGTTCAGGAACGGTATCATTCGGGCTCGCAGGCAGTTATAAGCTCATAGCGATGTTGAGGTAAATGGACGCGCGTCCCGATTGCATATAACCCTTGTCTTCACCTTGCGCTCAACAAGCATCCAGATTTACCCCATATGAAAACTTTTGCCATCTTGTTGATCGCAGCGAACTGCACCGCCGCACATGCGGATGATAGTGCTGCAACCATTCCCTATCGTGCTGCCGTTTCCTCCTCTGCGCAACTGCCCGAGCCCGACCAGATCGAAATCGAAATGGGAGCAATCTCTTCCAGGACAAATGAACTGCGTCGCAACGGCTTGCCTTATCAGCTGACGATTCCATTCAGCGATGAATGGGGAGTGATGCTTGGGGGTGAGGCCTATGTATCTGAGCGCAATGCCGGTAGCCGCGCGCATGGCGCAGGCGACACCCACTTCACACTCAAACGTGCATTCCTGATCGACAATGCAACGGCATTCGGGCTGGAATTATCGACCAAAATACCGACCGCAAAAGACAGCATAGGAAGCGGCAAGGAGGATTACGCCCTCAACGGTATTTTCAGCCAGGACTTCGGCGATCTTCACATGGATTTGAACCTCATCTCCACCCGCATGGGTGCGCTGATTGCAGGCACCAGTCGCATGCAGACCGGTTGGGCCGCTGCATTGTCCAGCCCGATTACAGAAAAATGGGGCGCACTGGTGGAAGTTTCCGGCACCCGGCAAAACGGCGCACCGAGTACCGCTGAAGTACTGACCACGATGGCCTATCGTCTGAACAAGCGAATGACGTTTGATTTTGGCGTTGCCAAGGGCCTGAACAAGGCCTCACCGAATTGGTCCGTCTTTACCGGGATCGTGATGTCTGTTGCCAATCCGTGGTGAAGACTTGCACAATCGTTTTCCGGCAACGATCAACACATATGCCCTGCCCCCGCACAACAAGCGAAGACCATGATCAGGCATTTGGTCGGGGTGAGAGGATTTGAACCTCCGACTCCTGCGTCCCGAACGCAGTACTCTACCGGGCTGAGCTACACCCCGACGTGTAACAAGCAGGCATGCAAGGGCAGACAATCCCAGTTTAATCAATTTGGATAAATTTGTGGAGAGGCCACGCATCGCCTAGTCGGACAACTACTGTTCGCCCATACCCGTTGTCGATTTTGCATAATCGACATTTTCCTGTCATCTGGCCGCACAGAGAAAAGCAGGTCGCGCCGCCAAGGTTTATCATGTGCGCTTTACCGTATCGCCCATCATGACTTTCACCCTCTGGCTCACCTTCCTTGTTGCTGCTGTCGTTATCGCCGTTTCTCCCGGTTCCGGTGCAGTGCTGTCCATGTCGCATGGCTTGTCATACGGTGTGAAAAAAACCACCGGCACGATCCTCGGCCTGCAGGCCGGATTGATCCTGCTGTTGCTGATTGCAGGCGCCGGCGTCGGCTCGCTGCTGCTGGCATCGGAAGTCGCGTTCAATATCGTCAAGACAGTCGGTGCCTTGTATCTGATCTACCTCGGCTGGAGTCAGTGGCGTGCAAAAGTGACTGTCGCACCGGATGTGGCAACACCGGCAGCGACACCGGCACATGTGCCAAGCTGGCGCAAGCGCTTCCTGCTTGGATTCTTTACCAACGCGACCAATCCCAAAGGCGTGATTTTCATGGTGGCGGTCTTGCCGCAGTTTATTGTGCAGAATGCGCCGTTGTTGCCGCAACTGCTGATTCTGGCGGTAACGATGTGCACTATCGATGTGATCGTGATGCACGGCTATGCACTGGCAGCCTCTGCAATGCAACGCTTCCTCCGTGATGCACGCGCCTTGAAAAAACAGAATCGCTTCTTTGGCGGCTTGCTGATGGCGATTGGTGCGGGCCTGTTTTTTGTCAAACGCAACCCCGCGATGTAATCCTGCCGTCAGCCTTCGCCATTACAATAGCGACACGACAGTATCGGCAGATACTGTCGTCAGGTTGATACTGGACACCCAGTCTTTTCTCCTGCTACGCAATTCGGCCAACCCGTTTACCACCATGACGGATGTGCTTTTTGTGTGATTGATCATGCTGCGCCACAAGCGCGGATATGCCCTTTTCTAGACCAACCCTTACTAGATGAATGAACCTATGGATCTGACTACTCCTGCCCTGCTCTTTCCCGCCATTTCCCTCTTGCTGCTGGCTTATACCAACCGTTTCCTGGTAACGGCGCAACTGATACGCCAGTTGCACGTCAAGTATCAGGATGGCGCGCGAGAAGAAGTAATCCGGCAAATTTCCAACCTGCGCCAACGCGTGCTACTGATACGACGCATGCAGGCGATGGGCGTGATGTCTTTTCTGCTGTGCGCGCTGTCCATGTTGCTGGTTTTTATCGAACTGATTGTGGTCGCAAAAGTCATTTTCGGCCTCAGCATTTTCATGCTTGTGATGTCGCTGCTGGTGTCGCTGCATGAAATAACGATCAGTACCAAGGCAATCGAAATCGAGATGGAAGATATGGAACAAAGCCTGCGCCAGCACGATTGAAGCTGCGCTCTTGCATACATTAAAGTCAGCGCAAACCGTGCTGACTTTGCCGCCTGTTTGCGCGTATAGTTGCATACTCAGGCGCGACCCTATCATGCCGTATCCAGCAAATTTTCTATGACGCAAGCTACTCTACCCATCGCCAAAAACGTCTTCGGCGAACCTCTGGTGCCCTGCTCTTTCAAGCCGCTGACCGGATATTTCCGCGATGGCTGCTGCAAAACCAATGAAGAGGATGTCGGCACGCATATTATTTGTACCGTGATGACGGCAACGTTTCTGGAATTCAGCAAGGGATGCGGAAATGATTTGTCCACACCGCGACCGGAATGGAATTTCCCTGGCTTGAAACCGGGTGATCAATGGTGCTTGTGCGCCAATCGCTGGGTGGAAGCATGGCGCGCCGGCGTGGCGCCCAAAGTGGTATTGGAAAGCACCAATCAGACGGTTCTGCAAATTGTCAGCCTGGCCGATTTGCGTGCGTATGCGTACGCAATGCCGGAAGAAGAATAAGTCGCCATCCGCGGCATGCGCCTCTTCCCTCGTTCCCGACCTCTTATTTTTTCTGCAGCGGATCCTGCATCGGTTTGATTGAGCCGCAGTTGGCACCCAGCCATTTGCCGCTGCTGTCGTGGCGATCATCGACCGGCCTGCCGCTAACAGTGCCCTTGAATGTCGAACTGGTGCTGAAGCTCTGGTCGCTGGCATAGACGGTTTTGATCGTACCCTTGCCTTTCATCGCAGGGCCGTTGCACACCATATCCATCGTATGAGTCGTGCCGCTGCGTTGCATATTTTTAAGCTCGCAGCCGGTTTCCTTTGCATTCATCTGCGACACTTCATCGCGCTCGGCCATTTCCTTCGTGATGCATATCTTGTTGACGATGGTGCCGCTTTGCAGTTGTGTGACATCTACCCCCATCTTGCGCATTTGCTGGATTTGCTCCGGCGACATCTTCGGCATGTTTTTCATCATGTCCGATTGCATCGTCATTTCCCACAAGCCGGGTTTGATATTGCCTGCGGCAAACCCCGGCATGGCAAGCAGGAACATAGGCGCAGCAGCAAGGGCGGCAATAAAAGACTTGAACATGATGACTCCGGCTGGAAGTGATTTCAGCATCCTACCCCCTCACCCTCACACAGGACAATAGCACCCGAATACGCACGTCATGCGCTGCCTGGATTGAGGTTTGCGGCTACTGTTTTTTTACTTTTTTTCGGCACAATAATTAACAATATTTCTATCAAGAATCAGCTAGACTTGTTTCAAGCCTGCAAATTTCGGCATGCTTATTAGTTCCGGATAGCACCATCATGGATGCACTGACCGCTGGTACCGTACTGATTCTTGTGCAATTTTGTATTGCACTGGTAATGGCCGGGGTTTTCTTTGCTGCACCCACCGACAAATGCACGCGCTACTGGGCCATATCCGGCAGCTTGATCGCGCTTGGTGTATTGATCGCAATCCTGAACAATCGCCTGCCTCGTGCTTTCGCGCTACTGAGCGGTATCGGCCTGATCATGGCCGGCCTGATTTATCAATGGCACGGCATCCTTGTTTTTTATAAAAAGCAGCCGCCCAAATGGGGATGGGGTATTTTTGCCGCATTCCTGCTGATACTTAGCGTACTGTTGTATCTCGATGCAACAGCCGCCCAGCGCTCCATCCTGTATTCCGTTACCACATTGATCCTGCTCGCATTAAGCTTCCAGGCGATCTGGCAAGGACAAGGCGGTTCGCCACGCACTTTTGTCCAAAGCCTGGTGCAAGGCGCAATCATGCTGCTGATGATCAGCTACATCCTGAAAATCGGCATCGCGGTGATTTATATCAGCCAGGGCCTGCCGGTTACTACACTCTCCACCCGGGAAGTCATCGTGACTTACCTGATTCCTACCGTCGGCACGGTACTGTTCTCGATCGGTTTGCTGCTGCTGTATTTTGAGCGTACGGTCGAAGAAAACCGTCATTTGGCAACGCATGACGAATTGAGCAAGCTCTTCAATCGCCGTGCCATTGTGGCGGCTGGCGAACGCGAATTGGATCTGGCTATCCGTCTGCAACGTGAATTGGCGATCGCGTTTATCGACATCGATCTGTTCAAACACTTTAACGATGAATTCGGCCATGACGCCGGTGATACCGTCATTACAGAAGTTTCCGCCGTCCTGCAGCAAGCCTGTCGTTCCATCGATCTGGTGGGGCGTTATGGCGGAGAAGAATTTTTGATTATCCTGCCCGGCGTCGATAGCCAGGGTGCCGCGCAAATCGGCCAGCGTTTGGTCGAGGCGATGCATGAATACCACTTTCTCGGCGTCCATCCAGTGACAATCAGCGTCGGCATGGCCATTGTGCCCCAAAATATCGAGTGTTCGTGGGCGCAACTGCTACGCCGCGCAGACGCTGCCTTGTATGAGGCAAAAAATCTGGGGCGCGACAGGTACTGCGTGTAACTCGCGGCCAGCATGTTGCAAGCGCAGTGTTTCTCTTTTTCCGTATCGCACCGTGTACGTACTTTCCGCCCTGCGTCTGCATATACAACACGCAAACTATTTCCAGATAGATACATCCTGTGCCCGGTGGTAAGCTAGTCTCAAATCAGAAAAATGAGATTGCCATCGTGACCACCATCAAGACTCAACTTGCACTAGCAGAAGTAAGCCCCGGCATGGTTCTGTCGGACGACCTGCTCGATTTGCAAGGGCAGGTATTGCTGCCGAAAGGTGCAACGCTGACCGAGCAAACCATCGAATCGCTGCGCAGGCACGATGTCGTTTCGCTCAGAATCATAATGGGAGAATTAACGCCGGAAGAAGAAGCGATACAGCACGCACATTTCCAGCAACGGCTCGAACGGCTTTTTCGCAAACTGGACGATAGTCCAGCCAATGTTTTGCTGCAGCGCTATGTACGCGACTTTCGCCTCGGAGGACAGTCATGACGTCCCAGCTTCCTGAGCCGAATGTCAGCACGCTGCATTTTCAGCGGGTTCTTGACCAGATTCGCGATCTGCCCGCCTTGCCGGCCATCGTGCAGGATTTGATGAAAAACATCGGTCCCGATGACGACGATATCAACATCATTACCCGCAAGGTGATGCTCGATCAGGCGCTCGCCGCCAAAACGCTGCGCTTTGCCAACTCTTCTTTTTACGGTGTACAGGCCAAGGTCACGACGATTCAGCAAGCCATCACGCTGATAGGCGTGGATTCGGTACGGCATGTAGTCACGGCAACTGCATTAACCGGTTATTTCCCTTCGTCCGACTGCGCCGGATTGAACTTCATCGCGATGTGGCGACATGCGATCGCAACCGCAGTCTGTGCGCGTGTATTGGCGCGGCATCTGCACGTCAATCAGGATTACGCATTTACCGCCGGCCTGCTGCATGATATCGGCCGTCTGCTGCTCGTCACGTATTTCCGTCGCGAATACGATGCCGTCATCGCCTACCGCAACCTGCATGATTGTCAGTGGCTGGAGGCCGAGCAGACGATCATGGGCATGGATCATGCGATGGCAGGCGAAGCGCTGGCCGCACACTGGAATTTTTCCGACACGATCCGCTTTGCAATTGCCGGCCATCACAAACCGGAAGGGCAGAAAGTCAATTCGCTCGCTTCCATCGTGCATATTGCCAATGCCATCGTGCACGCTCTTGATCTGTCCGGACTGGAAGATGACATGGTGCCGCCAATATCGCCAAGCGCATGGGAAGGGCTGGAGCTGAGTGAAGAAGTTTATCTGCAGGTATTTCATGAAACGGAATTACAGTTCGATGAAGTAAGTCGCGTACTGCTGGCGGAAAAATAGAAAGACGAAGTTGGAACACATTACGCATTTTGGCGCTTCGTCTTACACGATAGACAAGCTGCATTTATTCGATGGCGTCAGCGACCCGGCTGTCGGCACGCTGCTGGAACAATGCGCAATAGAACGGATATCGAGTGGCGAGGCACTGCCAAATACGCATGGCGCCGCAGCGTGCGTATACGTGGTCTTGCGTGGCGCGCTGGGCAACACGCTGCTGGCCGACGATACGCAGCAGGTGCGTAGCGATAAAATCCTGCCCGGCGAAAGCATAGGTGAATTATCGGTGCTGGACGAGGCGGTACATGCCAATACCCTGATGGCACTGGAAGAAACCGATCTGCTGGTCATTCCATCACGCACTTTATGGAAACTGATCGATGAGGTCGATGGCGTGGCGCGCAATCTGTTGCGCCAGTTGTCCTTCCGTCTGCGTGCAGCCAATGCACAATTGCGGCGACGCGAAAAAGTCGGCGAATTCTATCGCCAGCTGTCGATGCTGGATGGCTTGACCGGTTTGTATAATCGCGCCTGGCTGAATGACAAGCTGGCGGGATTGGTCGAAGAAGCGCACCATGCCGGCCGGCCGCTGTCGCTGATCATGATCGATCTGGATCACTTCAAGAAATTCAACGATCAGTACGGCCACCAGATGGGCGACCATGCCTTGCGCATTGCCGCCGGCGTACTGAACGCGGCATTGCGTCCCAGCGATTTTGCCGTGCGTTACGGCGGTGAAGAGCTGACCGTCATCCTGCCGGACAGCAATGCAGCGACCGGGAAAATGGTCGCGCAGCGTCTGTGCGAACGCATGCGTGAAGCAATTGTATTTGAAGATATGCATTTGCCGCTGCCGCACCTGACCGCCTCCTTCGGCATCGCCACGCTGGATGCACAACACGATCAGGAAGATCTCATCACACGCGCCGATGCTGCCTTGTATCGCGCCAAGGAAGCCGGGCGCAATCAAATATCGGCTTAACCCGGCGCCGCCTTACTACTTACCAATTATTCACGATGTCCACGCACACCTTTCTCTGGCACGACTATGAAACCTTCGGCATCAATACGCGTCGCGATCGGCCGGCGCAATTTGCCGCCATTCGCACCGATGCCGAACTTAATGAAATCGGCGAACCCATCATGCTGTACTGTCAGCCCGCCAACGATTTCCTGCCCGATCCGCAATCGTGCCTGATCACCGGTATCACGCCGCAAGTCTGCCTGGAGCGCGGCATACCGGAATATCAGTTCGCAGCAAAAATCGAAAGTGAACTGGCGCAAACCGGCACCATAGGCGTCGGCTACAACACCATCCGTTTCGATGACGAAGTCACGCGCTTCATGTTCTGGCGCAATCTGATCGATCCGTATGCACGCGAATGGCAAAACAATTGCGGGCGCTGGGATATCCTCGATGTCGTGCGCACCGCCTATGCCTTGCGTCCCGAAGGTATCAACTGGCCCAAACATC
>NZ_JBEBPO010000083.1:0-10945 GCF_040395855.1 Herminiimonas fonticola
GAACAGTTGTGGGGCTACGGCTTCACCGCAAACGGCTGGGTACAAAGCTACGGTTCGCGTTGTGTCAAACCACCTTTCATTTACGGCGACGTGTACCGTCCGGAAGCAATGACAGTAGGCTGGAGCGAATTCGCACAAAGCCTGACCAGCAAACCGATGAAGGGCATGTTGACGGGTCCGGTGACGATGTTGCAATGGTCCTTCGTGCGCGACGATCAGCCGCGCGACACGACTGCACTGCAAATCGCTTTGGCATTGCGCGATGAAGTCGTCGATCTGGAAAAAGCCGGCATCGGCATGATTCAAATCGATGAACCTGCCTTCCGCGAAGGTTTGCCTTTGAAGGCTGCCGACTGGCCGCATTATCTGGATTGGGCGGTGAAGGCATTCCGCATCAGCGCATCGGGTGTGCAGGACGACACGCAGATTCATACGCATATGTGCTATTCGGAGTTCAACGACATCCTGCCGTGGATTGCAGCGATGGATGCCGACGTGATCACGATTGAAACTTCGCGTTCGGATATGGAATTGCTGGACGGCTTTGGTCAGTTCTCGTATCCAAACGATATCGGTCCTGGCGTCTACGATATCCATTCGCCGCGCGTGCCACGCGTGGAAGAAATGCAGCGTTTGTTGCGCAAGGCACGCGGTGTGATTCCTGATGCACAGTTGTGGGTCAATCCGGATTGCGGCCTGAAAACCCGCGGCTGGCCGGAAACGACCGCTGCGCTGGAAAACATGGTGCTGGCGGCGCGTACCTTGCGCGCTGAGGTCGCAGCAGCCAGGTAATAAGTGATCAGCACGCCAGTTCAAGTTTGTTTTGAAGTGGTGCAGTTTGATTGATCGAGATGGGCACGCGGATTATTTCTCGTGCCCATTTTCTATTATTCATGACGTTTTGACGGGTATTGGGCAAAGAGCAGTGCGTTGGTGCAGAAACCGTTAATCGTAGGGTTTCAAGCCGGGAATTGTTAGAATGGCGTATTCCCGGAACTGCTGCCTTTGCGCGGTCTCCATTCTTTCATTCTTGCCAGGTTAGACCTTCCCTATGTTGAGTTACCGCCATGCCTTCCACGCAGGTAATCACGCCGATGTACTCAAGCATCTGGTTCAGATTCAGTTGCTCAAATATCTGAATCAAAAAGACACGCCATATATGTACATCGACACGCACGCCGGTGCCGGTGTGTATGCGCTTGACAGCAACTATGCGGCGAAAAATGCCGAGTTTGAAACCGGTATCGCCAAGCTGTGGGATCGCAAGGATCTGCCTGCTCCATTGGCTGAATACGTGCAGGTTGTGAAGGCGCTCAATCCTAGCGGCAAGATGCGTTATTACCCGGGTTCGCCATATTGCGCGGACAGCATCATGCGGGAGCAGGATAGATTGCGTCTGTTTGAATTGCATCCGGCTGACAGCAAACTGCTGGCCGACAATTTCCGTAAACTGGAAGCGCATGCAGCCGAGCAGGGGCAGCGTCAAACCGTGCGCGGCAAGCGCATCATGATAGAGCGGGCCAACGGTTTCCAGGGCTTGAAGGCTTTGCTGCCGCCGCCATCGCGCCGTGCACTGGTGCTGATCGATCCGCCATATGAAGACAAGACCGATTATCGCAGCGTCGTGCAGACGGTTTCCGATGCCTTGACGCGTTTTGCCACCGGCACTTATGCAGTGTGGTATCCGGTGCTGAATCGTCTGGAGTCGCGCCAACTGCCGGATAAATTGAAACGCCTGACCGCCAATGGCTGGCTCAACGTCACCTTGTCTGTCACCACGCCATCACCGGATGGTTTCGGCTTGCACAGCAGCG
Source organism: Herminiimonas fonticola (assembly GCF_040395855.1). Lineage (GTDB taxonomy): Bacteria > Pseudomonadota > Gammaproteobacteria > Burkholderiales > Burkholderiaceae_D > Oxalicibacterium > Oxalicibacterium fonticola_A. The sequence goes on from NZ_JBEBPO010000083.1 coordinate 1,815, forward strand.
GCATGTTCGTGCACAACCCGCCATGGACGCTGGAGCCGATGTTGCGTGAATTGATGCCCTATCTGGTGAAAACGCTGGGTGGTGATTCGGGCGCGGGTTTTACGCTGGAAAGCGGGCAAACCGTGGCGACCTACACTGGAACGCGACGCGTATAAGGCGCGACTATCGCGGCGATTATCCGGAAATCCCCGTGTTTCGGTCATTGCCGCGGGAGAGGTCGTAATAATTATTTTTTTGGAAATATTAAAGAGGTAATCAAGCTCGTTTATTGACATAAATTTGCATGGATTCACTATTTCCAATTGGAAATGGGTTTATCCTGAGCTCAGCAAAAGGCTGTTGTAAAGCAAGAATAAGATACGGTAAAAAAACATTTAATATTTGATCGAGCGTAAGACAACGGTCGTGTTTCAAAGTTAAATCGGGCGCGATGCAACTGTTCTTCGTGCTTCAAAAATAATAGGCCATCATCTTGATGATCACAGACCTCAATCAGCACCTGCCTGATGAGCAACAAGCCCGCGTGAAAGAGTTCTTTCTTGCGCGGCAGCCTATCTTGAACAGTGATCAGAATCTGGTGGCGTACGAGCTGCTGTTTCGTCGTGCCTTGTCCGGCCCTGCCAATGTGATTGACGATCTTGCCGCCACTGCTTCGGTGATTGCACACGCTTCCGAACTGGGTATTGTCAATGTGATCGGCGCTTCGCTGGGCTTCTTCAATGTCGATGCCGCCGTGCTGATGCGCGACTTTGTGAATTTCCTGCCGTGCGAAAAGGTGGTGCTGGAAATTCTCGAAACAGTGGAGGTGACGCCGGAGTTGGTGGCGCGTGTGACCGAGCTGTCCGCCCAGGGTTTTACCTTTGCGCTGGATGATGTAATTTCCCACTCCGAAGCCCTGCAAAAGTTATTGCCGCTGGTAAAAATCATCAAGATCGATATTACCGGCATGCATAAAACCGAGATCGCCAAACTGGTCGATTATTTCAGGCGGGACGACAAATTATTATTGGCTGAAAAAGTCGAAACGATAGAGCAGTTCCAGGATTGCATGGAGCTCGGATTTCATTATTTCCAGGGCTATTATTTTGCCCGTCCGGTTATTCTTTCGGGCAAAAAACTGGCGCCATCCCAGCTGGCAGTCATGCAGTTGATGACGCTGATCATGGCTGATGCAGACACCGCTGAAATCGAAGCCAGCATCAAGAAAGATGCATCGCTGGTGCTGACCTTGCTGCGTCTGACCAACACGCCCGGGATGGGAGTGACGCGGCGCATCGATTCACTGAGCCAGGCGCTGACGGTACTGGGTCGTCGTCAGTTGCAGCGCTGGCTGCAGATTATCCTGTATGCAGAACATCACAAGGGCAGTCACTTCAATTCGCCCTTGCTGCAACTGGCCACCACGCGTGGCAAGCTGCTGGAGCTGATCACGGAAAAGTTGCGGCCCGGGCAGAGGGCGATGGCGGATACGGCCTTTACCGTTGGCATCATGTCCTTGATGGATACCCTGTTCGGCCAATCGATGCAGCAGATACTGGAACAGGTTGCCGTGGTGGATGAAGTCAGTAGCGCATTGCTGGCACGCCGCGGATTTTATGGCGATTTGCTCAAGCTGGCCGAGTATATTGAACAGATAGAAAAAACCGGTGCCTTGTTGATGCCGACTTTGCAAAAACTGCAGCTCTCGATTGAAGATCTGTATGCCTTGCAACTGGCTGCATTCGAGTGGAGTAACATGGTATCGCGTGCGTGAAAATAACGCAGCCGCAGTAAACTCTGACTCTTGTACTTGTATTTGAACTGTCACTGCCGCAGACACAATTGCTCCACCTTCCGATATCTTCCATCCCAATGTTTAACTTGCTCTGATCAACGCAGTACGCGTTTGCCGTAAACTGCTGCGGACAGGAAGTTAAAAGAGATCATGATGAATCAAGCTACCAATACTGAAAACGACGACGATGAAGATGGCGGCGCGCCGCCGATCCCCGTCGGCGCCAAGAATTACATGACGCCGCAAGGCCATCTGCGGATGAAAAACGAGTTGCTGAAACTGATAGACGTCGAACGGCCGGAAGTGGTGCAAATCGTGTCGTGGGCGGCATCCAACGGCGATCGTTCGGAAAATGGCGATTACATTTACGGCAAGCGGCGTTTGCGCCAGATCGATGGCCGCATCCGTTTCCTGACCAAGCGGCTCGACTTGGCGGAAGTCGTTGATCCAAGTGTGCATTACGGCAGCGAGCAGATTTTCTTCGGCGCCACTGTGCGCTATGAAACGCAGGCCGGTGATGAACATACGGTCACGATATTGGGGATTGATGAACTCGATCCGCTGCATGGAAAAATCAGCTGGATCTCGCCGGTTGCACGCGCCTTGACCAAGGCGCGCGAAGGCGATTCCGTCACGCTGAAAACCCCTGGTGGTCTGGAAGAACTGCTGATTCTGGAAGTGAGTTATCCGGCGCCTATTGCCTGATATCGACAGGGCGGATGGTGGAGTAACTAGGCTGCGCCTTTGTGTCGCAGCAAGCGGGTAACGCCGGGAATCGCACGCAGGTTACGCATCAGGCGGGCGAGATGAACACGGTCTTCGACCTGCACCGTAAAGTGCAGATAGGTAATCATGTGTTCCTTGTCTTCATCCATGCCGACGTGCGTGATGTTGGAATCGGATTCGCTGATTTCAGCCGCAACGCGGGCCAGAATTCCTTTTTCATTGCGCGCCAGCAGCGTGATGCCGCAATCGAAGCGACGATTGATGTCGGCACCCCAGGTTACGTCTATCCAGCGATCCGGTTCTTTCGAGCGCTGTCTTCTCGCGACATCGCACTCAAGGTTGTGGATAGTCAGACCCTGGTCGCGTTTCATCTGACCAATGATCGTATCGCCCGGAATCGGCTGGCAGCATGGTGCCAGCTGGACGGCAACGCCCTCGCTACCGTAAATGACGACCGGGTCGATTTTCTTGCTGACTACTTCGCCGTTGACGTCGAGCAATGGGTGCGGCAATGGGTCATCGTTCTCGACCATGCCGAGAATGTGGCGCGCAACCAGTGCAGCCATGCGTTTGCCGACGCCAATGTCGGCGTACAGATCGTCCAGCGATTTGGCGCTGGATTCGTTCAGCAAACGTTCAGTTACGGCAGGAGACAACTCGGGATTCAGATTCAGGGCGCTTAATGCCTGGCCCAGCAGTTTGCGGCCGAGTTCAATCGATTCGGTCAGGTTGATGGTGCGCAGATGGTGGCGAATCGCTGAACGCGCCTTGCCGGTGCGAACGAAACCCAGCCAGTTCGGATTCGGACGCGAACTCGGCGAAGTGATGATTTCAACGATGTCGCCATTACGTAATTCAGTGCGCAGCGGTACTTGTTCCAGATTGATCTTGACGGCAATCGTCTGATCGCCGACGTCGGTATGAATCGTGTAGGCGAAATCCAGTGCGGTGGCGCCACGCGGCAGGGCGATGATTTTCGATTTCGGTGTGAACACATAAACCGAATCGGGGAACAGATCGACTTTTACGTGTTCCAGGAACTCGGCCGAATCGCCAGTCTGTTTCTGGATGTCCAGCAGCGACTGCAGCCATGCATGTGTGCGCTGCTGCAGATCGTTCAGGCTGCCTTCATCATCTTTGTACAACCAGTGTGCGGCGACGCCGGACTCGGCCACGCGATGCATGTCCTGTGTACGAATCTGAAACTCGACCGGCGTGCCGTAAGGGCCGATCAAGGTTGTGTGCAAGGATTGGTAGCCGTTCAGTTTTGGAATCGCGATGTAATCCTTGAACTTGCCCGGCATGGGCTTGAACAGCGCGTGCAGCGTTCCCAGTGCGACATAACAATTCGCGAAGCTGTCGACCACGACCCGGAAGCCGTAGATATCCAGCACCTGCGAAAAGGTCAGACGTTTGTTGAGCATCTTGGTATAGATGCCGTACAAGGTTTTTTCGCGGCCGTAGACTTGTGCCGGAATACCGGTGGCGTCTAGCGTGTTATTGACTGACTCAAGAATCTTGCTGACGACTTCGCGGCGATTGCCACGCGCTGCCTTGACGGCTTTGGCCAGCGTTTTATAGCGCATCGGGTACAGATGCGAAAACGACAGGTCTTGCAGTTCACGATAAATATTATTCAGGCCGAGGCGATGCGCAATCGGTACATAGACTTCCATCGTTTCGCGCGCGATGCGGCGTTTCTTGATGGCGGACATGGAGCCCAGCGTGCGCATATTGTGCAGGCGGTCGGCCAGCTTGATGAGGATGACGCGCACGTCGCGCGCCATCGCCAGCAGCATCTTGCGGAAATTTTCCGCCTGCGCTTCGATCTGGCTCTGGAATTCAAGTTTCTCCAGCTTGGAAAGGCCGTCGACAATATTGGCAACCGGCGCGCCGAAGCGTTCGATCAACTCATCCTTGCGTACGTCCTGATCTTCCATCACGTCATGCAGCAGCGCTGCCATGATCGCCTGGGCATCCAGCTTCCAGTCGGCGCAGATTTCCGCGACAGCGATAGGATGCGAGATATACGGTTCACCCGACATGCGCATTTGACCGAGATGCGCTTCATCCGAGAAGCGATACGCTTCCTTGATCTTCTTCAGTTCGGAAGGAGTCAGGTATTCAGCGAGCTTGTTGGTCAGTTGCGTAACAGACGCCACGCCGGGAACCGGTGCAGGTGTTGAAGCAGGTGATTTGTTCGTTGTAACTTTTGAGGCCGAGCGGTCGGGAACCGCTCGGTTATTTGAAGCGATGGATGCTGTTGAATCTGTAGGTGTCAGGTTCATACTGATAGCTTATCAGCCGCATCGCGGTTAGCAGAAGAGATTTATTAGCTTGGGACTTTTTTCAACATTTCAATACCGACGTGGCCAGCTGCGACTTCACGCAGGGCGATCACGGTTGGTTTGTCTTTTGCGTCGACTTTAGGCGTGTGGCCTTGCAGCAATTGACGTGCGCGATAGGTTGCGCACAAGGTCAGTTGAAAGCGGTTTGGAATCTGTTTGAGGCAATCCTCAATGGTGATGCGGGCCATATGTGCTCCTAAAAATACGATATCAGCTTAAATTGGCATGAATGCCCAATTGGGCGAACAGGGATGCGTTCCGGGTTGACTGCTGTGCGAAGCGACAGCGAGTGGCTTTAACAATTGCACTTAACTCGGCTAAAGCGACTGTAAACTCTTGATTGATAATAACATATTCGAACTCCGACGCGTGCGCGATTTCGCCGCCAGCGGCCAGAATCCTGCGTGTAATCACGTCGTGATCGTCCTGCCCGCGTTTTTTCAGGCGTTCTTCCAGTGCGGCAATGGAGGGCGGCAGGATGAAAACACCAACCGCATGCGGAAACTGCTTCTTCACCTGTTGTGCGCCTTGCCAGTCGATTTCCAGCAAAACATCGACGCCGGCGGCCATTTGTTCGGCAATCTGGATGCGCGAAGTGCCATAGTAGTTGCCGAATACCTCAGCCGATTCGAGGAATTCGCCTGCGCTGCGGCGCGCGATGAAATCTTCCACCGAAGTGAAAAAATATTCACGTCCGTGCTGATCGTTCGGTCGCGGTTGCCGGGTTGTGTATGAAATCGACAACTTGATCGATGGCTCCTGCTCCAGCAAGGCGTTGACCAGGCTTGATTTGCCGGCACCCGACGGCGCAACGACTAAAAACAAGCTGCCGGAAGAAGTGGATTGTTCAGACATCGGTGTCTTTCATCAATAAGCTAAAGAGCAACGGACAGGCATGTGTTCGGTATGCCCATGCCTGCAATGCTGTTTGTTGTGTATGGCGTCCCCAAGGGGATTCGAACCCCTGTACTCACCGTGAAAGGGTGATGTCCTAGGCCTCTAGACGATGGGGACAAAAACTGTTTTCCTGTGACTGCGAATTGTAGCGCGGCTTACTCCAGATTTTGCACCTGTTCGCGCATTTGTTCGATCAGCAACTTCATCGCCATCGAAGCATCAGACAACTCCTTGACCGCAGCCTTGGAGCCGACCGTATTGGCTTCGCGATTGAGTTCCTGCATCATGAAGTCCAGGCGTTTGCCGACCTGGCCGCCTTTGTTGAGGATGGTGCGGGTTTCGCTCAGGTGTGCGGAGAGGCGGGTCAGTTCTTCGGCTACATCGACGCGTATGCCGTACAGCGTGACTTCCTGACGGATTCTATCCAGTGCTTCTTCGCGGCTGATGGTCGGCTGCGCGGCGGCGTCCCCATTCTTGACAGCCAGGCCCAGTGCTTCCTGCATGCGTTCGGTGGCTTTTTGCTGGAACTGTGCAATGACCTGAGGGATCAGCGGCGTGATACGCAAGACGATTTCTTCCATATCGCTGACGCGTGCAAGCAACATCGTTTGCAAGGCATTACCTTCGCGCGCACGGCTTTCGACAAATGCCGCCATCGTGGTGTGCATGGCTGTAATGACGTCGGCTTGCAAGGTGTCCTGACCCATTTCGGCTTCTTCGATGACGCCAGGCCAGCGCAGCAATTCGCCGACCGACAGGGGTGCTGCGTCGGTAAATTGCCGGCGCAGATCGGTTTGCAGCGTTGCCAAGGCATTCAGTGCGCTTGTGTTCAGTGCCTGCGTGGCGCCGGTTGCAACTTTGCGGCCGAAACTCAGGCGGCATTCGACCTTGCCGCGGGTGACGCGCGCCATGATGGCTTCGCGCAAGGAGGGTTCCAGCGCGCGCAAATCGTCGTTGATGCGAAATTGCAAATCGAGAAAGCGCGAATTGACGCTTTTGACCTCGATCGTCAATGTGCCGTTGCCGGTCTCGTAAGTGGTAACCGCGTAGCCGGTCATGCTGCAAATGGTCAAAATCAGTTCCTCGGTTTTACTTTACAAAGTGGTGATTTATCCACACAATCTACAACGAACCCTGTTGCCTGAGCCGGACGGGGAGACAAGAGGCAGACAATATTGCCATTTCAATTTTTGTTGTGCTCTTCTATTCAATCTTGAATCGACACGACTGAAACTAAACAGGACGACATGGCTGCGCAAAACAATGCTCCGTTACCGGATGGGCTGGAGATCGCTGGATATCGCATTGTAAAGAAGATTGCGTCTGGCGGGTTCAGTATTGTCTATCTGGCCTATGACGAAGACGGCAATGCGGTCGCGATCAAGGAATACCTGCCGAGCTCATTGGCGCTGCGCCAGCCCGGCGAACTGGTGCCGGCAATTTCACCGGAAAACCTGCCGGTTTTCCGCATTGGCTTGAAATGCTTCTTTGAAGAAGGTCGCGCGCTGGCGCGCATTGCGCATCCGAATGTGGTTAGCGTCACCAATTTTTTCCGTGCCAATGAAACCGTCTACATGGTCATGGGTTATGAGTCCGGCCGCTCGCTGCAGGATCACATCCTGCGCCGTCGCGACAAGGGCGAGAAACCGCTGGTATCGGAACGCTTCATCCGCAAGATGTTCAGCCATGTGATGAACGGTTTGCGCGAAGTGCATACCAATAAACTGCTGCATCTGGATTTGAAGCCGGCGAATATCTATCTGCGCGTGGATGGCACGCCTATCCTGCTGGATTTCGGTGCTGCGCGACAAACGCTGAAAGCGGATTTGCCAAAACTGTATCCGATGTATACGCCAGGGTTTGCGCCGCCGGAGTTGTACGTGAAGAACGGCAATCTGGGGCCATGGACGGATATTTACAGCATAGGCGCCTCGATGTTTGCCTGTATGGTGGGCGCCCCGCCGCAACCGGCTGATCAACGCAAGCTCAACGACAAGATGGATGGCCATTTCAACAAGCTGGAAGGCGTCTATTCGTCGGATTTGATCAAGGTCATACGCTGGAGTCTGATGATCGATCCGCTGGAACGTCCGCAAAGTGTGTTTGCGCTGCAAAAAGCCTTGCGCGAACCGATATCGGACAAGCAGGGCGATGCCAAATTGCAGCAGGTCACGCGCAAACTGAAAAGCATGTTCCGTGGGCTGGGCGGGAAAGCGAACGTTGCCAGTACGACGATTCAAGAAAATACACGTTAATCCTTACTCATTGCCGTAACTCTTATTCGACGACTCTATGCGATTCTCTGTTTATCAAGAAAGCCACATCGGCGGTCGCAAGAACAATCAGGACCGGATGGGCTACAGCTTTACACGCGATGCGCTGCTGTTGCTGGTGGCGGACGGCATGGGCGGCCACATCATGGGCGAAATGGCAGCACAGATTGCGATGCAGACGATCGCTTCGCTGTTCCAGGAAAATGCCACGCCGTATGTGAAGAAGCCTGAGCGCTTTCTCGAAGATAGTTTCTTCGCAGCGCATAGAGAGATCCATCGCTATCGCGCCATCAACAATCTGCCGGAAACACCGCGCACCACCATTGTCGCCTGCCTGATCCAGCACAACAGTGCGATGTGGGCGCATTGCGGCGATTCACGTTTGTACTGGATGCGTGGCGGCCAGATTCTGGCGCGTACGCGCGATCATTCGCGTATCGAAACCCTGATCGCACAAGGCAAGGTCGATGCATCGGAACGCGAGACGCACCCGGATCGCAACAAGCTGTTCAATTGCCTCGGCGCACCCAATATGCCCATCGTCGAAATTTCACGTCGTGTCAGCCTGCAGGTCGGCGACATCATGCTGCTGTGTTCGGACGGTTTGTGGTCGGTCTTGCCGGATCACGAGCTGGCACAACGCCTGCACAGCAATACGATCGTGCGCGCGATTCCCGAATTGTTGACTACGGCTACCGGCATTGCCGGCAAAACAGGCGATAATGTCACCGCGCTGGCGATGATGTGGGAAAGCAGTGAAAACCTGCAAGGCAACAGTACCATCACCACGCATACGCTACCGATAGGCAGCGTGACCACCACGATCCAGGCGCCGCGGCACCAGGATCTGGAGAGCGCCGACACGTATAACGATTCGGAAATCGAAAAAGCGATTGAAGAAATCCGCAACGCCATCGATAAATCATCCCGTATCACTTCCAGGAATTAATGTCTCATGTCGTATGAAAATCGTCCCAGCGGACGCGCCGCTGATGCCTTGCGCGCCATCAAACTTACCCGCAATTACACCAAGCATGCCGAAGGTTCGGTATTGATCGAATGCGGCGACACCAAAGTCATCTGCACCGCCAGTATCGAAGATCGCGTACCCGG
>NZ_JBEBPO010000084.1:0-10935 GCF_040395855.1 Herminiimonas fonticola
CATGCGATTTGCCTGAAGTTGGTGGTCGCAACGTAACGGCATAAGCGGGATGTGAGCGATGCGGTGCTGATGTGCTGCATCATCTCTAACGAGATAGAAGCTTGAAATGAAAAAGGAACCTCTCATCGGGTTCCTTTTTTTATTGCTGCGGGAAAAGTGCACGGTAATGAAAAAGGGTTCTTGAATTGAAACAGCAAGTTATCAGTATGCTGATAACTTGCTGTTCCGCATTGTTATTCAAAATGAATAACAGGCCATTTTGCATAACCGGGCGCCATGCATATTCCGTCCGGTTTAAAGCATGCGATTTTTAGAAGCGATGCTGGATACCGGCAACCACACCTTTCTGGTTATTGCCGAAAGCGACGTCATCACGCGACAGGCCAACCAGTTTCTGGTTCTTGGCCTTTGCGTAAGCCGCGCTCAGATACAGATCGGTACGTTTCGACAATGCATACTTTGCACGGAATGAGAGCATGTATGGATCTGCATCTGTGTTTGCAGCGACGTTCTTGATGTCTTGATAGGAGAACAAGCCGATCAAGGTGAGGGCAGGTGTTGTTTTATAGGAGATGCCAGCCCAGTAGAAATCACTGCGCAGATCGGCAGCATTGTTTGCGAACGTCTTTTTGAAATTGCGATAACCAACGTCGACTCCCAAGTCGCTGGTGATTTGATAGCCACCGGCCGCATGAATGATGGTGGTTTTGTCACCAAGGCCGGTTGTCGTGCCATTCTGGCGCTGCACTGTCGTGGCGAGCCGTAACGGGCCTTTGTTGTAGCCCGCACCAAGGTCAAGTTTGGCGTTATCGCTAGTACTGCCTGCCACTTCACCAAAGCTGTAGGTGGCCCCCAGTTTGAAGTCGCCGAACTTGCCTTGATATTTGAGGATGTTGGCCAGATTGGTCACCATGCCGTCTTTGCGACCGCCGGTTGCGCCAGCTGAGGTAATCCATGAATAACTGGCTGAATAGCCCATCGGATCGAACGGCAGGATGAAGTCATAGGTGGTGGTGTAGGAACGTCCGGCAACGAGGCGACCCCAGCTACCTTCCAGACCGACATTGGCTTGTCGTTTAAAAAATTCGGTGTCATCCTGCTCGCCGGTATCTGCCTTGAAGCCGCTTTCCAACTGAAATATCGCCTTCAGTCCGCCGCCCAGATCTTCTGTGCCACGAAATCCGATACGCGAGGTATTCATGGTGCCGGAACTCAAACGAACCAGATTATTCTTGCTGGCACTGGCATTGGTGAGATATTCAACGCCGGTATCGACCCGGCCGTAGACGGTAACGTTGGATTGCGCATAAGCGCCGGATGCCAGAACGCCGAATGCGGCGAGCATTGCTGTCGCCAGGTATTTCTTTTTCATTTTTAGTGTCCCCAATCTATGTGATGTTTCGTGTTGGTTGTGCGGTACGACTACGCTGCTGTGTGCTACTGATGCAAGCCTCCTTTCCGTGATGCAGAAATCTGTGACTAGGCGGCCTGGAAGGCCCATAGCGCGTGTTGCGGCAGTTGCAGCCAATATTCCCCTGGTGCCAGTCGTTGTTTTGCGTAGGCGCGTAGAACGGTGCCGTCGCTGCCATGTTCGTCTGCATTACGGAATACGCATTCCCAGCGGTCGCCCAGATACATACAGGTTGAGAGCGGCAACTTGATCGCGTTGTCGATAGCCGTATCGGAAATGTTGATTTGCTCGACGCGGATAATGGCGGTGGCATCGTTGGCACTGCTGCCTTGTCCGCGCAGTGTGGCCTTGACATTGCCGCCTGCGATCTGCAACACGGCATGCTCGCCATCGCGTTGGATTAACTTAGCCGGCAGACGGTTATTGCTGCCCATGAACTCTGCCGTGAACAAGGTGTTTGGCGTTTCATACATGCTTTGCGGTGTGCCTTGCTGTTCGATCTTGCCGTTGTTGAGCAAGAGGATGCGATCCGAGATCGCCATTGCTTCGGCTTGATCATGCGTCACCATCAATGCCGACAAGCCGAGACGCACAATCAGTTCGCGCAGGAAGGCACGCGCTTCTTCGCGCAACTTGGCATCCAGATTTGACAGCGGTTCATCCAGCAAAATGACGGGCGGGTTGTACACCAGCGCGCGGGCAATGGCGACGCGTTGCTGCTGACCGCCGGACAGTTGATGCGGGAAGCGCTCACCCAGATGACCGAGGCCGAGTTGATTCAACACGGTTTTGACGCGCTCGGCGATATCGTTACTACTCATCTTGCGCAACTTCAAACCGTAGCCGACGTTGTCGGAAACAGTCTTGTGCGGCCACAACGCATAGGATTGGAAGACCAGACCCAGATTGCGTTCTTCTGCCGGGATTTCCAGCTTGCGATTGCCGTCGAACACGCTGCGTTCGCCGATTTGTATGCCGCCGGATTTAGGCGATTCCAGACCTGCTACTGCACGCAGCAAAGTCGTTTTGCCGCTACCGGATGGTCCCAGCAAGGCGACCACTTCGCCGCGTTGCAGTTCCATCGACACGCCTTTGAGAATCTGGTTGGCGCTGGCGCCGGTGCCGTAGTCGAGATGCAAGTCATTGACACTTAATTCGCTCATGATGATTTCCTGATTAGTCGTGCAACTTGACGCCGAAGCGCAGTGCGATGCCGAGGCCGATGGCCACTAGCGTGATGTTGATGAAGGAGAGAGTGGCGACCAGATCGACGGAGCCGGAAGCCCACAGCGAGACGATCAGTGCGCCTATGACTTCGGTGCCGGGTGATAGCAGATAGACGCCGGTCGAATATTCACGTTCGAAAATCAGGAACACCATCAGCCAGGCGCCGAGTACGCCGTAGCGCACCAGTGGCAAGGTGACGTCGCGTGTTACTTGCGAACGACGTGCACCTACCGCACGTGCGGCTTCTTCCAGTTCCGGACCAACCTGCAACAAGGCTGTGGTGATCAGGCGCAAGCCGTAAGCCAGCCACACCACCGAGTACGCCAGCCACACTGAAAAAATAGTGGAGCGCAGTTCGCGCAATTGCGGGATGACGTGTTCCACCATCCACAGCGCGATGAAGTTGTCATGTCCCTTCAGCAAGCTATCGAGGAATGAGGGTACGAACAAGAATACCCACAGGAAGGACAAGCCAGCCAGCAAGCCTGGTATGGCGCGTGGGATCAATACGCTGTAATCGAGGAAGCGCGTGATGCCGTCCGATTTGCGATGCATCGCCAGTGCGATACAGCAGTAACAAGCCACCGCAAGTGCGCCGCCGATGACGCCTATCATGATGGTGTTGACGATGCCGCGTACCAGCGATGGTTGTTCCCAGATATCGCGGAAATGCTGGAAGGTGAAGGCATCGATCAGCGATACGCCATAACCCCAGTGCGAAACGAAGGCGCGCAAGGCGATGCCGGATAATGGAATCACGATCGTGAAAATCAGCCACGCTGCGATCAGGCTGAAGGCCAGCCATTTCCATTTGCCGAGAGGCAGTGCTTTCTGACGCGAGCCTTTGCCTTTGATCGATACATATTTATTGGCCGAACGCAGCAACCAGCGTTGCAGCATGACCAGCGGCAGCGTGACTGCAACCAGACACACTGCAACTGCCGCCATCAAATGATAGGAAGGTGTGCCGAGTTTATTGGTCAGCTTGTACAGATAAGTCGGCAAGACCAGATGGCCTTCCGGATCGCCCAGCACCAGTACCAGACCGAATACTTCAAAGCCGAGGAAGAACACCAGCACGCCGGCATATGCCAGCGCCGGCATGATCATCGGCAGCGACACATGCAACGCAACCTGCAAAGGCGAAGCGCCAGCCACGCGTGCAGCTTCTTCCACATCGGCACCCAAACTCTTGAGCGCAGCCGAGGCGTACAGATAAACGTGCGGTACGTGGGTCAGGCCGGCGATGATGACGATGCTGGGGAAGGCGTACACATTCCATGGCGTTGCTTCTATGCCGATCAGACGCAACATGTCTTGCATCCACACGGTGTAGAAACCGACAGGCCCCATCGACACCACATAGCCGAAGGCGATCACCATAGGCGATACAAAAATCGGCACCAGCAATAAAGGAGCAATCCAGTTGCGACCAGGCAGATCGGTGCGCACCATCAGGAAAGCCAGCATGCTGCCCAGCGGTACGGCGATCAATGCGAGCCCACTGGCCAGCAACAGACCGTTAATGAAAGCCTGGCGGAAATCGGGATCATCGAAGATGAAGCGATACGGCTCCAGGCTCAGTGTTTTGACAGGCGCAAAAAACGGCGCGGATAAAAAACTCTGATAAAAAATCAGTGTCAGCGGCAGAAAGATGGCAATCGCTGCCAGCGTAACGACCAGTCCGCGCGGCCAGTTAAGGCGCGACAGCCAGGAGCGGCTGGGTAGCGGCTGGGGAGAAGTGATAGAAGTCATAAATGGAAATACCTTGCATAAGCTGTGTTAAATCGCAGGGCGGAATAGCCTTAAGCTCTGCAGTCATCTCGCAAGCAAGGTGGAAGGCATGTCGCTTTCCACCTTGCTAGCTACGGATGAATTACTTCTTGCCTGCGGCTTCTTTCCATTGCTTCAGGAATGCGAGGCGTTTTGTCTGATCCAGGTATTGCAACAAGGACGGTGTAATCGCAATCGGTTTGAGTGCGCTGCCGAGTTGTGTCGTCAGACTTGCCAGTGTTGAAGTGCCGGTGACATCGGAACGCAATGAATACAGTTGCGATTCATTTGCGATGATGGTTTGGCCGCGTTTGGACAACAGATAGTCGATCCACAACTTGGACGCATTCATGTTTTTCGCCGACTTGTTGATGAACACCACACGTGACAACACCAGGTTGTAATCCTTGGTGAAGGCAACGCCGATCGATGGATCTTTGGCCGCACGTGCCTGTGCGTAGGAACCGATCACGTTGTAGCCGATCAGGTTTTCGCCGGATGAAATCCGTTCCAGCATGGTGCCGGTCGAGGATTGCACGCGCAGGCCGACATCGCCGAACGACTTGGCCAGATCCCAGAAGTGCGGATTGATTTGCGTATCTTCGGTAATGAACAGGAAGCCGACGCCTGATTTTTCAATGTCGTAGCTGGTGACCTTGTTGCGGAATTTGTCTGCCTTGGTGTGCAGTAATTTGAGCAGATCGTCGTGGCTTGCAGGTACTTCATCTGCGCTGACCAGTCGCTTGTTGTAGACGATGGCCAGCGGTTCGAAGGTGGTGCCGTAAGCACTGTCCTTGTAGTTGGCCCAGGCAGGGATGGAACCAGCTTCCTGTGATTTGTAAGTCGCACCGTAGCCTTCGCTGACCAGTTTGAATTGCAAGTCCATCGCGGACGACCACAACACGTCGGCAGTGGCGCCGCCAGCGGCCGCTTCCGAAATAAAGCGGTTGTAAACTTCGGTTGAATTCATGTCGTTGAATTCAATTTTGATGGCTGGATAGATCGTGCCAAAATCCTTGAGCAGCGGTTCCACAGCCTTGGAATCGGTGGCGCTGTAGATCACCAGCTTGCCTTCCTTCTTGGCGCCGTCAACGATCTTGACGTAGTCGGCAGAGTAGCCGGCCGGAACTTGCGACCATGCATTGAATGTGAAACTCAATGAGAGTGCTGTCAGTGCGATTGCTATAGGTTTTTTGATCAACATTTGCTTCGTCTCCTAGTGGATTGAGTTATTCAATAAGGCGCAGGGAACCCAGAGCAAGTCTGGATAGACTTGCCACCTTGTGCGCTTCACGGAATTTTTTGCCGAACGGTTCGGCGGGCCAGACTTATCTGATCAGGCCAAGTTGATCAGATTGCTTACGGTAGTCTTCTACGGTTTTATGGATGTACTGGGTCAATTGGTTGCCGGTTATTGCCAATGGATATAAACCATTGGCAGTGCGTAATCGGTCGAATTCAGGAGTGGCCATCATTTGATCGAAGGTGTGAACCCAGCGTCGATACGCTGCATCGCTGACCTGCGGTCCCATGTAAAAGCCGCGTATGATCGGCCAGGTAACGTCTACACCTTGTTCGATCGCAGTTGGCACATTAGCCAAGGCACCGGGCAGGCGTTTGTCGGATAACACGGCAAGGACGCGAATCTCGCCATCCATGGTGTGCAGCGTGGCTTCGGAAGCATCGCCGGAGATCACTTGTACGTGACCGGCACGCAAGGCGGTGAATGCATCGCCACCACCTTCCAGTGCAACGAAGCGCAAACTCTTGGGGTCGATCTTGCTTTGCTTGGCCAGCAATGCAATCTTGAGCCAGTCCTGACTACCGACAGTCCCGGCCGTTCCTATGGTGAGCTTGGTTGGTTGTTGCTTGAGCACCTTGATTAAATCACTCAAGGTTTTATATGGAGAGTCGTTGCGGACTGCGATCATCCCGTAGTCGACACCTATCGCCGCAACCCAGCGTACATCGTTGACATCTGCACGGCCGTATTTACCTTGTGCCAGATTCATCAGGGAACCGCCGGAGAATGCCACCAGGGTGTCGGTTTCGGCACGGCGTTGCGTGACGATGGAGTTCCAGGCAACCGCGCCGATACCACCGGGTAAATAGCTGATCTTGACGTCAAGGTCTTTGTCGCCAGGGAGGTGTTGTGCCTGCAGGCCTTGCTGGATCAGCTTGCAGCTCACGGACATGCCGCCGCCTGGTTTGGCCGGCGCGATGCATTGCACCGGCGCTGCATAAGCGCTGAATGTGATGCATGCACTGAGTGCACAAATCAATGTGATCGGTGTAGTCATTGTCTCCTGCCATCCTCTTTCGGTCGTGCGATTTTTTCCGCACGACGCTGTTTTATATATTCAGCCGATATAAATTTCTTTACAGAAAATTCATGCGGGCTGATTATGCATCCGACTAGAGCGAGCCAGCCAGTTGATGCAACATTTAATGCAGATGCATTACTCGTTTTTTTCATCATAACGGCTCGAATCTTTCAATTTCCTTTCATACGAATTTTGCCAACAGCAATTTTCTGTGTGAGTATTGGCGGCTATATTTTCTTACCTTTGCGTACAAGGCCATGCGAATTTTACTGATTGAAGATCATGTTGAGTTATCGCGCTGGCTGACCAAGGCGCTACAAGATGCACATTGGTCGGTTGAATGTGCGATGAACGGTGCCGATGCCGATAGTTTGCTGCATACCCAGCAATATGCGCTGGTAATACTCGATTTGACCTTGCCAAAGATGGATGGTTTGGAGGTATTGAAGCGTTTGCGTGCACGCGGCAGCAAAACACCGGTATTGATCCTGACGGCACGTGGCGGTTTGCAGGATAGAGTGCAGGGTTTGAATCTTGGTGCGGATGATTATCTGGCCAAACCATTCGAGCTGGTTGAACTGGAAGCGCGCGTCAAGGCATTGTTGCGTCGTGCCCAAGGTGGTGACGCACCCGTTTATAGCTGTGGGGCACTCAGTTTCGATACGGTGTCGCGCATGTTCAGTTACTGCGATGCGGCGTTGGCGCTGACACCGCGTGAACATGCGGTGCTGGAGGTCTTGATCAGTCGTGCCGGGCGTGCGGTATCCAAAGAAAAATTATTCGACGAGGTTTTCGCACTGGTCGACGATGCCAATCCCGATGCGATTGAAATCTATATCCATCGATTACGCAAAAAATTACAACACAATAGCGACGGCGCAGTGGCTATCACGACCTTGCGCGGTTTGGGTTATTTGCTAGAGGTCGCCGGCAAAAAATGACTTCAAGTGCGGAAAAAGCCATCAAGCCAATCAAATCCATGGGCAGCTTGCGCGGCCAGTTATTGCGCTGGCTTCTGATTCCGCTATTGCTGGTGGTGGCGCTGGACGCTTTTTCAGTTTACCGCAATGCCCTGGATGTGGCCGATCTGGCATATGACCGTGCCTTGCTGGCGTCGACGCGCGCCTTGGCGGAGCGGGTTTCGGTGGTGGATGGCAAGGTAGTGGCCGATGTGCCGTATGTGGCTCTGGATAGTTTTGAAACTGATACGCTGGGACGGATTTACTACAAGGTCACCGGCACGCAAGGCGAGTTTGTTTCCGGTTATGCAGATTTGCCGGCCTTGCCGCCCAACGTTCCGCGTTCGGAAATCTATCCGGCGCTGGTGCACTTTTATCACGCTGTTTATCAAAATCAGCCGGTGCGTATCGCTGCCTTGTATCAACCTGTCTACGATGATTCCATGCGCGGCATCGCCTTGATTCAGGTAGCAGAAACCATGGATGCGCGCAGCAATCTGACGCGCGAGATTCTCTTCAGCACCTTATGGCGCCAGGGCTTGCTGGTGCTGGTGGCTGCTTTGCTGATCTGGTTTGCCGTGCGTCTGGTCTTGCGCCCACTGATGCAGTTGAAAGCGGAAGTGGAAGCGCGTTCACCGACCGACCTGGAAGATTTCAACGCGGATCGTGTGCACAAGGAAGTGCGTCCCCTGGTTGCTGCAATGAACGGTTACATGGGGCATTTGCAGGCGCTGATCACATGGCAGCGTCGTTTTATCGCAGATGCTTCGCATCAATTGCGTACGCCGTTGACGGTGCTCAAAACGCAGGCGGAATTGGCGCTGCGCCAACTTGAACGCAATCCGAGCGATCCGCGTGTCTTGCGGGATATGCGCGAGATTGTTGAAAGCATTGCCGGTACTACCGAATCCACTGCACATCTGGCAAATCGTTTGCTGACACTGGCCCGCGCCGAGCATGGTGTGAAAGAGAGTGATGTCGGGCCGGTTTCGCTTACGAATGTAACGCGTCAGGTCGGCCTGGAACACGCGCCTGCAGCAGTCAAAAAACAAATTGATTTGTCATTTGATGCACCCGAAGAAATCATGATCAACGGACATGCGCTGTTGCTGCACGAGTTGATCAGTAACCTGGTGGATAACGCCATTCATTACACGCCGATGAACGGCAGAGTCATTTTGCGCGTGCGTAGTGATGCGGCTTTGCAACGCGCGATACTGGAAGTGGAAGATAGCGGTATAGGCATTCCAAAAGAAGAACGGGAGCGGGTTTTTTCCGCTTTTTATCGTTCGCCGTTGGCGCAGCAACAAAATCTTGGCGGTGCGGGATTGGGTTTGTCTATCGTGCGGGATATTGCCTTGTCGCATGGCGGGGATATTGCACTGTCGGATGCCAATGAAGAAAATGCTGCTTTTCCGGGATTGAAAATCGCGATTTGTTTTCCCTTGTTATAAATCCATAGTGTGTTTTGCAGCAGGAATTCAAACCTTGAATTGAAATCAGCACGACCAAGCGTGCTGATGTTGATGATTCCTGGAAGGCTGGAAGAATTACTGACGCTTTGATTCTTCCTTCTTCAGTTTCTTCGCTTCCTTTTTTTCCTTCATTGTTTTGAGGGGCTCTTTCTTCACGGCCTTTTTGCTGTCCTGACTTTTACCCATGATGTTCTCCGTAACAAATGAATGAACGTTAATAAATAGCGCGACAAGTGCGTCTTCCTCACTATAGCAAGCTATTGCATATGTACCGAGCTATTTAGCTGCGTGCATGCAAGGTGATCAATTTGCGAGCATCCAGTTGGACATTTTTCCGACGACATCGTTGTCGAGTCCATTGAATCCGTGATGTGCGCGTGCGTTGCAGGCATCGCCCACATCGTCGCCACCGGTAAAAGAAATCAGCTGTTTCTTCGGTGCATCGCGCAGCTTATCCATCAGATTGGAAGTCAGACTGAAACTGCAGAGTCTGCAACCATCTTGCTCATGATGAACGACAAGTACGGGAATCTGCAGTGTGTCCATAGGCATGGAGAGTACGGACGGGCCTTCGCTATCAACCAGAATGCTGGAGCTGAGCACCACGCCATCCGGCCCATCCGGTACTTGCAGTTGCGTCGCGACAAAGGCGGCCGATTGCGTGCCGCGGCTGGTGCCAACCAGCCAGACCGGTGTCCTTGTCTGTCCTCGGGACCAGGCAATGACAGCCTTGATATCGGCCAGATGTTCCGGTGTCTGGCGGAAACCTCTCAAGAATGGAGGGGACAGGCGGTCGGATGGTGCATCGATGAGCACCACCAGAAAACCTTGCCTGGCGAATAGCTGTCTGGTGCGCACCAGAAAATTATCTTTGCCCCAATGAATCAATCCGTCAGATGATATTTGCAGGCCGCCATGACCACCGGCAAGCAGAATGACGGCAGCTTTGGGTGCAGCTGGAGTCAGTACGAGCATGCGTTGCGTTACGCCGGGTCTGGTCGGGATATCAACGACTTTTTCCGGGGTTTGGGCGTAGGCGAGGTTCAGACAGAACATCAGGCACAAAGCTGATATGGATTTCATCATGCCATTCATCACCGTTCTCCAGGATGGTCGTTCATGATGAGATGAACGGCTTGTGTTTGATGCGCTGTCTTGTCAGGTCAGTGCTGCCGTTACTTTCAGCACTTCTTCCGCCGTCGTCACGCCTTCGATGATCTTCAGTGCGCCGGCCAGACGCAGAGGTTTCATGCCATCGGCAATACTTTGTTGCTTCAACTGATGGATATCGGTCTCGGCCTTGATCATCTTGGAGAAGGTTTGCGTGATGGTCAGCAATTCGTACAGGCCGGTACGGCCGCGATAACCGGTCTGGCGGCATTCCGGGCAGCCGACCGGTCGATAGATGGTGGCAGGCTTGGGAATGTCCCAGCCTTCGGCCAGGCTTTGCCAGACGTCATCAAGCATTTCACCATCCGGCGATTTGCAGTGATTGCACAAGGTGCGCGTCAGGCGCTGTGCCATGATGCCGATCAGCGTCGATTCCAGCAGGTAATAGGGTACGCCGAGTTCCAGCAAACGCATGACGGCGGACGGCGCATCGTTGGTGTGCAGTGTCGATAGCACCAGGTGGCCGGTGAGCGCGGCCTGGATCGCCATTTCGGCGGTTTCCAGATCGCGGATTTCGCCGATCATGATGATGTCCGGGTCCTGTCGCATCAGCGAACGCACACCATCGGCAAACGACAAATCGATGCCGTGCTGCA
>NZ_JBEBPO010000085.1:0-10682 GCF_040395855.1 Herminiimonas fonticola
GCGAAAAAGTGATCGAGCCGCTGTTTGAATCGCGTACCGATCACATGATCATGTACCAGATGGCGCAAAAACTTGGTTTCGGCAAAGAACTGGTCGCCAAGATCAAACTGGTTCCTGGCAAAGGCGGCATGATGGAGCCGGAACCGGAATCGATGCTGGAAGAAATCAATCGCGGCTCGTGGACGATCGGTTATACCGGTCAGTCGCCTATGCGCCTGAAAGCGCATATGCGCAACATGCATCTGTTCGATGTGAAAACATTGAAATGTACCAGTGGCAAGGATGCTGAAACGGGTTACGACATAAGCGGTGATTATTTCGGTCTGCCGTGGCCTTGTTACGGTACGCCGGAATTGAAGCATCCGGGCTCCCCTAATCTATACGACACATCCAAGAGCATGATGGACGGCGGCGGCAACTTCCGCGCCAACTTCGGTGTGGAAAAAGACGGCGTCAATCTGCTGGCGGAAGATGGTTCGCACAGCAAGGATTCGGAGATCACGACCGGTTACCCCGAGTTCGATCACATCCTGCTGAAAAAACTCGGCTGGTGGGATGATCTGACTGAGGCCGAAAAGAAAGCGGCTGAAGGCAAGAACTGGAAAACCGATTTGTCCGGCGGCATTCAACGCGTCTGCATGAAGGTACATGGTGTACATCCATGGGGTAACGCGAAGGCCCGCGCTGTCGTCTGGAATTTCCCGGATGCCGTGCCGCTGCATCGCGAACCGATCTATGGCACACGCCCGGATCTGGTCGCCAAGTATCCGACGCATGACGACAAAAAAGGCTTCTGGCGCATGCCGACCTTGTACAAGTCGCTGCAAGCGAAGAATGTGGAAACCAAGATGTACGAGAAGTTTCCTATCATTCTTACTTCCGGACGCCTTACCGAATACGAGGGTGGTGGCGAAGAGACGCGCTCCAATCCGTGGCTGGCCGAACTGCAGCAGGATGCCTTTGTCGAGATCAATCCGAAAGCGGCAAGTGCGCGCGGCATACGCAATGGCGAGTATGTGATCGTCAGCACGCCGACGGGCGCACGGATCAAGGTCAAGGCACTGGTGACCATGCGAGTGGGCGAAGATACGGCATTCATCCCGTTCCATTTTTCCGGCTGGTGGCAGGGCAAGGATCTGCTTGAATATTATCCAGAAGGTGCGCATCCGGTCGTGCGTGGCGAGGCGGTGAATACTGCGACGACTTACGGCTACGACTCGGTCACGATGATGCAGGAAACGAAGACGACTATTTGCAATATCGAGAAAGCGACAGCGTGATTATCTGTACGAAGACGAATAAACAACCGTTAGATGCGGCGTTGAACACGGATAAGAACAGCTAAGGAGATACCAAAATGGCACGAATGAAATTCATCTGCGACGCAGAGCGCTGTATTGAATGCAATGGTTGCGTGACCGCTTGCAAAAACGAGCATGAAGTACCGTGGGGCGTCAATCGCCGCCGCGTGGTCACCGTTAATGATGGTTTGATTGGACAGGAAAAATCGATATCCGTCGCCTGCATGCATTGTTCCGATGCGCCGTGCATGGCGGTTTGTCCCGTCGATTGCTTTTATCGCACCGATGAAGGCGTGGTATTGCATGACAAGGATATTTGCATCGGCTGCGGTTACTGTTCTTACGCATGCCCGTTTGGCGCACCGCAATTCCCATCCAACGGGGCATTCGGTCTGCGCGGCAAGATGGACAAGTGCACGTTCTGCGCCGGTGGTCCGGAAGAAAATGGCTCCAAAGCGGAATTTGAAAAATACGGACGCAACCGTCTGGCCGAAGGCAAACTGCCGGCCTGTGCGGAAATGTGCTCAACCAAAGCCTTGCTGGCTGGAGATGGCGATGTGATTGCCGACATCTTGCGCGCACGTGTACTGCGTCGGGGCAAAGGCAGCGAAGTCTGGGGTTGGGGTACGGCTTACGGCAAGTCACATAATCCAGAGGCAAAAGCGCCAGTGGAGAAAAAATCATGATGCGCGCACTGTTGGTCTCATTGCTTGCATTGGCAATGTTCGGTTGCGGCGAAAAAAGCCAGTCGCAGGCGGATGCACGGGTATCGGGCGATGTAGCTCCTTACAAGGGGGCTGTGAACGATCCCTATGTCATCAAAGGCTGGACGGCCGGCAATAAAACCGAGTGGGACAGGCAAATGCACGAACGTGCTCAAAAGCAGAACGAGTACGTAAAAGTCAATTGATGCATTCGCGAGGAGAATGATCATGCAAACATGGTTCGCCAAACTCGCTATCGGTTTGTCGCTAGTTGTAGCGACTGCCGGTATAGCGTCGGCTCAGACAAGTGAGCCTGCTGCTGCCGCCAAAGCGCCGCCGGCAGTACAGAATATGTCCAATATCGAATCGGACGATATTTTGTACATGAAGCAGAATCAGGCTGAACGTACAAGCGTCCAGCCTGGCAATCTGGCGCCTGTGTATCGCCAGATCAAGGATGGCGGCGAACATTACTCGAGTTTGCCGGCGCTGGAATCGGGTGTGCTGATTCAGCCGAAAGCGCAATTCCCCGGGCAGGCACGCGCGACAACTGCAGGCGAAGCGTGGCGGCAATATCGTAACGGTCCGCTGACGACGTATGGCGGCTGGCTGATCATCGTCGCGGTGGTAGGGATCGCAGCGTTTTATTTTGCGATCGGTGGCATCAAATTGAAAAGCCCGCGTACCGGTCGCCTGATCGAGCGCTTTACCTCGATTGAACGCCTGGCACACTGGACAGTGGCAATCAGCTTCCTGATACTGGCATTGACCGGATTGATCATGCTGTTCGGTAAATATGTGGTGCTGCCGGTATTCGGGCATACCGTGTTCGGTTATCTCGCTTACGCAGGCAAGAATATCCACAACTTCGTCGGGCCGATTTTCACGATTGGGCTGATTGTCATGTTCGTGATCTTCGTCAAGGATAATTTCCCTGCGCCGTCGGATTGGCAATGGCTGAAAAATCTTGGCGGCGCACGCGGCCATGCCAGCGCCGGCCGTTTCAATGCCGGTGAAAAATTGTGGTTCTGGGGCGGCCTGGTATTTCTCGGATTGATCGTCAGCGCATCCGGTTTCGTACTCGATATGCTGGTACCGGGCATCCTTTACACACGCGGCAATATGCAAATCGCCAACGTGATCCATCTGGCTGCTGCCGTATTGATATTCAGCGCATCGCTGGCGCATATTTATATGGGTACCATCGGCATGGAAGGTGCATTTGAAGCGATGTCTACCGGTTATGTAGACGATGCATGGGCCAAGGAGCACCATGACATCTGGTATACAGAAATTGAAAGCGGCAAGGTAGCGCGTGTACGTACGGACAAGGGCGCGGAAAAACTCGGCGTGCCAGCCAAGGCTGTCTAAGGAGACCTGCAAATGAAAAAATCATTGATTGCACTGATGGGCTGGGCCGTCGTGGGTATAGCTTCCGCAACATTGCCGCCCCCGAGCGACGAAGCGAAAGCAAAAGCTGCCGAAGCCAAAAACAAGACAGACTGGAGCAACAAGGTTGCGGCGTATCAGTTGTGCCAGGTGCAGGATCGCGTGGCGGCCAATTACCTGAAAAGCAAAGGCAAGCCAAAGCCTGCAATCGAAGTGCCGCCATGTAGCAATCCGGGGCCTTATGTCGCCTTGCAAGTAGCGACCTCGACGGTAGGCGTAGCCGATGCCAAACCGGTTCCCGCAGCCGGCGCGAAAAAATAGCAGTATCCAGTGGTCGCCCGCATCCTGTATGCGGGTGCACGTCTGAGCAGACACACTCTGTGCCTGTCTTCCCGTTATAATCCCCGCTGTAGCAGGAAAATATGCGGCACCCTTACAGGTGCCGGTATTTTCCTGCATATCCCGCATCATGTTGAAACATGAATCCGATAATGAACAGAGGCTGGCCGTTTGTGCTGCCCGAGATGAGTTGCCATGTCGTATCGCCCAGAATTTACCAGTACGCCGATCAAGCTGACGCATGATGTACAGGCTATCGATGAGACTGCGCAGGCTTCGACCATCGCGATACCGGCGGAACGTCCGCTGACCGTCTACGTTGATGGTCGTGAATTGATTACCCTGATGACGCTGGGCGCGGCGCCGGAAGCGCTCACGCTGGGCTATTTGCGCAATCAACGCCTGGTGCAGACGATTGAGGAAATCGTTGCTGTGCATGTGGACTGGGACAAGCATGCGGTTTCAGTCACTACACGCGGCGGCATAGCGAACATCGAAGAACGCACGGCCAAGCGCGTGGTAACGACAGGTTGCGGGCAGGGCACGATGTTTGGCGGCCTGATGGATGAAGTCGATAAGCTGGTTTTGCCATCCGATGCGAGGCTGAAGCAATCCACGCTCTACAAAATCGTCAACACGATACGTACGCAGGATTCGGTGTATGCACAGGCAGGTTCGGTACATGGCTGCGGGCTGTTTTCATCTGAAGGCGATTTGCAATATTTCATTGAAGATGTGGGCCGCCACAATGCAGTCGATTCCATCGCCGGCATCATGTGGCTGGAAAATATCAGTGGCGCCGACAAGGTGTTTTACACCACCGGCCGCTTGACTTCCGAAATGGTGATCAAGGGTGCGCAGATGGGCATGCCATTCCTGATCTCGCGTTCCGGCACCACGCAAATGGGCCATCTGGTCGCGGAAAAGGTCAATATGACTTTGCTGGCACGTTGCACCGGTAAACACTTTTTATTGGTGACGGGCAAGGAGCGCATGGTGTACGAACCGCATTTGCTGGACACTTCACTGCACGTTGCCTGAACATAACAGTGTTGCAGACAGGTCTTTCGCCGGTATATTTTAGAGTGCGCTAGAATTGCCTTTGCACAATAAATAGTCGACAGCATTCGTCGTCACTTACTCCATCGTTTCCCATGCCATTAATTGATGCCACTCAGGCTGCTTTCGGTTTGCTCTTTTCGGGCGATCCGGTGCTATGGAGAATTGTCTGGATTTCACTCAAGACATCGATAGTCGGCCTGCTGATTGCCACGCCGATTGCGGTGCTGCTTGGTTACCTGATTGCGACGCACGAATTTGTCGGACGCCGCATCGTCATCTGGTTTGCGCAAGCAGCCTTGTCCTTGCCAACCGTACTGATAGGCTTGCTGCTGTATCTGGTGCTGTCGCGCCAGGGGCCACTCGGTTCGCTGCAATGGTTGTTTACTCAATCGAGCGTCATTCTCGGACAGGTATTGATTGTGCTGCCGGTGTTGATTGCCTTTAGCTTGTCGGCAGTCCAGGCGGCCGATCCGCGGCTGGCTGAAACAGCCATCGTGCATGGCGCCTCCAGATGGCGTGTGATGCTGACGGTATTGCATGAAGTCCGTTTCGGTGTGATGGCTGCAGTGATCAATGGCTTTGGCCGCGTTATTTCTGAAGTCGGCTGTGCAATGATGGTGGGCGGGAATATCGCCGGTGAAACACGCACAATTACGACTGCGATCGCGCTGGAAACCAGCAAGGGAGAATTTGCGCAAGGTATTGCACTCGGCATCGTGCTGGTTGCCTTTGCATTATTGATCAATGCGGGAATGATGTTGCTGCAAGGCGATACACGTCCTGCGAGGAATATGTGATGGATGCCTTGTTATCGATTCAGCATCTGCAGAAAAATTTTCATCAGCGCCGTTTGCTGGATATCAAAAATCTGTCGATCGCACCAGCGCAGGCTTATGTCCTGACGGGTGCCAATGGCTCGGGAAAAAGTACGCTGATGCGTATTCTGGCCGGACTGGAATCCGTCGATGCAGCCGAAGTGCGGTTTCAAGGGAAATCCGCCAGCCTGTCGCCTTATCCGCGCGTGATGCGTGATGCCATCGTTTATGTACATCAGCACCCGGTGATGTTTTCCACCAGCGTGGCGGAAAACATCGGCTACGGTTTGCTTGTGCGCGGCGTAGCGAAAAATATCATCGCTGAAAAAGTGGAAGAAGCGATAGAGTGGGCCGGTATTGCACATTTGCGCAAGAGCGTGCCGAATTTTCTATCCGGCGGCGAGAAGCAGCGCGTTGCACTTGCGCGTGCGCGGGTACTGGCGCCCAAGCTGCTCTTGCTGGATGAGCCGACGGCGAATCTGGATGGCGCAGCACGCGAACAGGTGATTGCCCTGATTCCAACGCTGGTGAGCGAAGGTAACAGCGTTGTCATGGCATGCCATGATAGAGACCTGATTGCCTTGCCCGGGATACAGCGCCTGAAAATACGCGATGGCAAGCTGGAAGTGAGACAGATCAATACGCACAGTGAATGAGTCCGCTGACTCAGTTTAAAAATGAAAGTGTTCTGCTTACGGTAAACGTATTGTAAAAAGCGCACCGCCATCCGCGAGCGTATTCAAGTGCGTGCTGCCGTGTTTGTCACCGTTGACATGTGCTTGCGCAATCGCCTCGCACAAGGCCATACCCAGGCCAGTTGATGTTTGTTCTTCTGTGGCGCCTAGGCCCGGTCCATCATCACGTACCGTGAAAACAATTTCCCCGGCGTTTTTTCTGCAAGCGACTTCTATGCTTGATTTTGCAAAGCGCGTGGCGTTTTGCAATGCTGCATCCAGTGCCAATCCAAGCAGGTGTTCATCGAAAAATGCGATAGCCGGTATCGCATCGCGATTCATCATCAGTTTCAATTCCGGGCGCGGATTTGAATGGTTTCGGATCAATTCCTTGAGAAAATCTTCCGGATTGACTGCTTCTATACGCGGGCTCAATCCCTGTTCTGTCGCTTTGTACAAAGTCAGGAAGGCGATCATTTTTTCGCGCAGGGCAACACAGCTTGCATGTGCCTGAAGCGCCTGCTGCTGATCGAGATCTGCGGTCAGCGTCGCTAACTGGCCTTCCAGCACACCCAATTTATTTTTCAAATCGTGCACGACGATAGCGGTCAATTGAGGGTTCATCGTCATGCCTCTCTTGCGACCTTGACCAGCGTTTCACGCAGGAAGCGATACATCTTGGCCACGCGTTCGCTGTTCGGCATCAACCCATCCAGCTGCGCCAGATAGCCGTTGACGCGTCCGACGTAGGAGCGATCCAGGCCTTTCTGACTCATCCACAATAAATGCAGTTGCGCGGCAGCGAGCAGCACTCCGGTATTGTCGGGTGTGGCGTTCAGCGCTTCTTCCAGTTTGGCCAGCGATTCGTCGAACTGACCATTACGCATCAGCCTGGTCGCCTCATCGACAATCAATGCTCCCGCGCTGATTGCGTCATCAATGATTTTTTCGACCAGCGCTTCATTGCCGGTATCTTTCAGGACTTTGCGTGCCAGCGCTACCAGCCGTGCATTCTCATGATCGGACTTGATCGCTTTCGCCATGATGCGCGCACCTTCTTCATGCATGCCGACGCAAAATGCGGCTTTCGCCAATGCCAGCGTATTGGCATCTGCACGTATATCGCCAGCCAGTTCTTTGGCGGATTCAAATGCAGCCTTGCCGGAAGTCATGTCGCCCAGGCCGGCAAATGCCTGCGCGGCGATGATCGCCTGCCGGCTGGCAAAATCCGGATCTGCATGATGATCTTGTGCAGCGGTGCTCAGTATTTCCAGCGCATTGCCGGCCTGGCCAATGTCGACATGCACCTGTGCCAGCGACAGGGCGTCCGACGCTTGCGCAGTCAGCGAGCCGCGTGTGTGGTTCAGGGCTTTATCGAATGCGCTGCGTGCCTGCTCCAGATCACCGACGCGATAGGCTGCATCGCCGACCATACGGCTACGGCGTGCCGACGGGATGACGTCATACGATTTGTTCAGTGCCTCCAATGCTTGCTGATCCTCACCCTGGGATTCGGCTATCTGCGCCAGCAAATCATAGGCATCGACATATTGTGCATTTTTCTCCAGTACGCCTTGCACGATGGTTTTGGCTTCCTCCAGCCGGCCCGCGGCCTGATCGCAGCGCGCCAGTCCCAGCTTCGCCCACACCAGATCCTGACGCAGGCTTAAAGCCTGCAGATAGCTGCAGCGAGCCTCGTCGTTCTGCCCCAATTCCAGCGCGGCGCCGGCCCTGGTTTTGAGTATGTCGACGATCCACTTCGGTTCGATTTTCAACACTCGGTCGCATTCGGCGATGGCGCCGGCCAGATCTTTTTTCTGCAGCCTGTCGCTGATCGGTTTCAATGCCTGCTGCCGGTCCAGCAGACGTTCGATACGATCGGCAATCTTGCCGCCGGTGAGCGGCTTCACCATATATGCATCGGGCTGGAATTCGGCAGCACTGGCAACGCTGTCGTAACTGCTTTCTGCCGTCACCATGAAAAACATCGCAGTAGGGGAGAGCAGTTTTTGCGAACGCAGAAACTCCAGCATTTGCTGGCCGTTGGTTTCCTTGTTGAGGTTGTAATCGCAGACGATCACATCGTAGCTGGCATTGCGGATGTACTTGATCGCATCGTTTGGCGTGCCGGCCTGATCGACCTGTTCTATCCCTAACTGGCCTAGCTGGGTACGGATGTTTTGCCGCATGGCGGGCATGTCATCAACGACCAGTGCACGGAGTTTCGCAAGACGGCTATTGAGGATGGTTGCCATGTAATAGGAAGCAGAAGGGATGTTTCATCATACATGCTGGCACCAGATTTGAAGCAGGTGTGGAAGTAAAAATACGTTTGCAACGTTGAGCAAACCAGCATGCACACGCTGCCATCCTGTGCATGCCGTTTCACCCAATAATTCGTTTGCAATTCAAGGCGGCATTCAGCACTAAAACTTAATGGTGATAGCGATACTCTTGCGTATACCCGCCATAACCATACGATGCAGCTTTTACGTCCTGAACATGGATGTAGCTTTCTTCGTGCAGATTCCCCAGGATGCGGGCGAACCCGGCAAATGCTTCCTTGATGTAAAGCGCCTTCTCATCCTTGGTATTGGTTTCATCGGTGATCTTGATATCGAAGTAGAAGCTGTTCTTTTGTTGCTCGCTGAGGGAATAACCTCCGACGATCCAGCTGTCGTGCTCGACAAAATCGATGGCGATCGCCGTTACTTCGCGTTTCTTTTTCAGGATGCGCGTCGTCAGATCGAGCAACAGTTCGGATATCTGCCTGGTCAATTCAGGCGATTTTTTTGCACTTACTTTCACATTGAGTATGGGCATTTGAAGCTCCTATTAGTTTGCTATGCAACTATTTAACTAAAAAATACTCAGCCTATGACTGAGCGAACAGTTCTCACTTTGCTGACTGTTTCATCAAAATGAGCAATACCTAACTCCTTTTTCAAACGTTTCGTTACCTCTCCGCTGGCTGCATCAAGCTGTTCCTGCATGGCGATTCCCATCGGTGTTGGCTGAATCGCAGATTCCCGGCCGTCATTCTCTGTCGCCTGACGCTGAAGCATCCCCATCTGTTGCAAGCCATCCAGCGTACGTGTAGCGGTCGAGCGTGAAATTGCCAATTCCTTTGCCAGTTCGCTTTGCAGCAAGCCCGGTTTCTTCAGGACAACCCTGAGCATGAATGCCTGTGATGGCGTCAGCCCGAAGGGCTTGAACGCCTTGCTCCATTCGCGTTCCAGAACGCGAGCCAGGGCGGTCGTATTGAAATAGAGGCAGTGATCGAACATGAAAGGATAATAGGTCAATTTAATTCGCTATGCAACTATAAATTTCGTTTGCCATGTCTGAGTGGGCGCATAATGCACAGGCAATTTGCACCCAATTACGTTTTCAGAAAAACTCAACGATGCTTTCAGAACCCCCTCGTGCTCAGGCAGGCTTTAGCGACGTATTGCAAGCGAAGATTTGCAATGAGCTGGAAACACAAGGCTGGTTGCAGCAGGATTTTTTTCTGCCGGATGAGCTGATCATTGCATTGGCTGCTGAATGCCGGCAGATGAGCGCAGCCGGCTCATTGAAATCGGCCGGTATTGGTCGTGCTGACGGACAGGTGCTGCGGCCGGACATTCGGGGCGATCAGATTGCCTGGCTGAAAGCCGGACAGTCTATGGCATGCGATCGTTATTTGCAGATCATGGAAGATGTACGGATTGCGCTGAACCGCACGCTTTATCTGGGGCTGGATGAATACGAAAGTCACTTTGCTATGTATTCGCCCGGCACGTATTACCGCAAGCATCTGGACCGATTCAGGGATGATGACTGCCGCACCGTTTCGGCTGTGGTTTATCTCAATCCGGATTGGCTGCCGGAGCAGGGAGGCGCCTTGCGTCTGCACACTGACGCAAATCATACGGAAGATGTTGCGCCACTGGGTGGCCGGCTTGTGTTGTTCATGTCTGCCGATATGTCGCATGAAGTGCTGCCGGCCACGCGCGATCGCATGTCGCTGGCAGGTTGGTTCAGGCGGCGCGTCTGACCAGATCACATTTGCAGAGCTGCTAAAGCTCCCTCATCCTATCTTTCTGACAAGGGCACAGTTTTCCTGGCGGCAGGCCTAATATTGGGTAGCTATGGATAGGAAACGGCGATGTTCTTCGGGTGGTACCAGCGAACCACCGGTTGTCCAGATGACGTGGGTGGCATTGTTCAAATGATGTTCCAGGCCATGTTGGTGCAAATAGCTGCGGCCGGAGTTGCTACTCATTAGCCAGTCAGGCCCACTCACACCAGCTGCAGCAGAAGGTTCCAGCGCAATATCTTCTGTACGCAATACCTGGAGAAATTGCGTGTACAACTGGCGATCACTCACGGTAAACACACCGGATAACTGTGCCG
>NZ_JBEBPO010000086.1:0-10525 GCF_040395855.1 Herminiimonas fonticola
CCGAGGCCTGCAGCCTTTGCCACCCACAGGATGACTTGCAGATCGCGCAGGCCGCCCGGGCTTTCCTTGCAGTTAGGCTCCAGGCTGTATGGCGTATCTTCGTATTTGGCATGGCGCTGACGCAGTTCCAGCGTCTTGGCCTGAAAGAATGCCTGCGGGTCCATCGCGGCGTCGCAACGTTCCTTGAGCAATTGAAACTGCGCGCTATCGCCCATGATCAATCTGGCTTCCAGCAGGCTGGTTTGCACGGTGATGTCGGCTGCCGCTTCGGACAGGCATTCGTCGATAGTGCGTATGCTGTGACCGATTTCCAGTCCCAGATCCCAGAACAGCTGGATCAGTTCTTCCAGCTTGGCCTGCAGTGCCGCATCAGGGTGCTCGTGCAGCAGAATCAGCACATCCACATCGGAGTAGGGAAACAATTCGCCGCGTCCGTAACCACCGACTGCGATCAGTGCGGCGGTCGGCGGCAGTTCAAAGCTGGTCCACGCCTGCGACAACGCGGCATCGACCTTGTTTTTCAATTGCGTCAGCAGCTGCTCGGCCTTGCCGTCTGCAAGAAAGCGGTCTATGACTGTTTGCCGTTCGGCTTTGAGTTGTTCTTTCAGTGCATGGGCAAGAGGCGGCATGGATGGATCAGGCGTTGGCAGCTTGGACGGTAGCCGGTGGCACGATGAAGGCTGGCGGCGGCGGTGTGCCGGCTGATTGGGTCAGGATTTCGTAACCGGTTTCGGTTACGAGTATCGTATGTTCCCATTGTGCGGACAGGCTGCGATCCTTGGTTTTGATGGTCCAGCCATCGCCCATTTCACGTACTTCGCGGCGGCCCGCATTAATCATCGGTTCGACCGTAAAGATCATGCCGGCCGCGAGTTTTTCCAGTGTGCCGGGACGGCCGTAGTGCAGCACTTGCGGCTCTTCATGGAACACCTTGCCGATGCCGTGACCGCAGAATTCGCGCACCACGCTATAACCGGCGTTTTCCGCATGTTGCTGGATGACGTGGCCGATGTCGCCCAGATGCGCGCCCGGCTTGATTTTCGAGATGCCCAGCCACATGCACTCGTAAGTGATTTCGCTCAGGCGCTTGGTCAGGATGGATGGCTCGCCGATCAGGAACATGCGGCTGGTGTCACCGTGGTAACCATTCTTGATCACGGTAATGTCCAGATTGACCGAGTCGCCGTTTTTCAACACCTTGTCGCCCGGAATGCCGTGGCAGATCACATCGTTGACAGAAGTGCAAATTGCTTTGGGGTAAGGCGTGTAACCGGGCGGGCAGTAATTCAGCGGCGCCGGTATCGTGTCTTGTACATTGATCATGTATTCATGGCACAGGCGATCGAGTTCACCGGTGGTGACGCCGGCTTTGACAAAAGGCGTGATGTAATCGAGTACTTCGGAAGCCAGTTTGCCGGCAATGCGCATGCCGGCAATATCTTCTGCTGTTTTAATTGAAATATTGCTCATGGGAAGCTGGAAGTGGCTGAAAAGACAGCGTGAAAAAAGTGGTAGATGCAGAATTATAGACGAGCGCACACTTATTCGCCGGGCAAAGTGGCGCGGGACTTGAAACGATCAGGTATTTTGAGGTAGAATCTCGGGCTTGCCTGGATTGAACTTCAAGCAAAATTTTTGTAAATCGCGAATCCGCTCGAAAAGGGTGCCCGAATCAGATGCAAAACGATTCCGGTGACTGAGCAGATTCCAGACCCCAACCCTGGAGATATTATGTCAGTAACTATGCGTGAAATGCTGGAAGCCGGTGTCCATTTCGGTCACCAAACCCGCTTCTGGAACCCAAAGATGGCCCCTTACATTTTCGGCCATCGCAACAGAATTCATATCGTCAATCTGGAAAAAACCCTGGGCATGTACCAGGAGGCGATGAAGTACATCAAGCAATTGTCTTCCAATCGCGGCACCGTGCTGTTCGTCGGCACCAAGCGTCAAGCGCGTGAAACCATCGCCGCTGAAGCAGCGCGCGCCGGCATGCCTTACGTTGATCAACGCTGGTTGGGCGGCATGCTGACCAACTTCAAAACGATCAAGACATCGATCAAGCGTTTGAAAGAACTGGAAGCGCTGATCGAAGACGGTTCCGTGCAAAAACTCAGCAAAAAAGAAGCGCTGATGTTTGAACGCGAAAAAATCAAGCTGGAAAAATCCATTGGCGGCATCAAGGACATGGGTGGCATTCCTGACGCAATTTTCGTGGTTGACGTCGGTTACCACAAAGGTGCGATCACTGAAGCCGCTAAACTGGGCATCCCGGTTATCGGTGTGGTCGATACCAACCACTCGCCAGAAGGCGTGACTTACATCATCCCGGGCAACGACGATTCGTCCAAAGCGATCATGTTGTACGCACGTGGCGTGGCTGATGCGATCCTCGAAGGCCGTGCTAGCGCGACTAACGATCTGGTTGAAGCCATCAAGGGCGGCGACGACTTCGTTGAGGTCAGCGACCAGGCTTAATACCCTGGCTCTGATGGATTGAGCGTCAGAATGAAAGGGGCAACAGCGGTTAGCCCCTTTTTTTCGAGCGTATTTTGAACGTAATAGGATAAGAGGCGTCAGAACGACGTCCGCTTGTCAGGAATTGTTAGGAGATTGTAATGGCCGTTATTACTGCAGCAATGGTTGGTGAACTGCGCGCGCTTACCGATGCGCCGATGATGGAATGCAAAAAAGCATTGACGGAAGCCGATGGCGATCCAGTCAAGGCAGAAGAAATCCTGCGCGTCAAACTGGGTAGCAAGGCATCGAAAGCCGCTTCCCGCGTGACCGCTGAAGGCGTGGTTGCATCCTGCGTTATCGGTAATGTAGGTGCACTGGTGGAAGTCAACTGCGAAACCGATTTCGTCACCAAGAACGATGAATTCCTGGCACTGGCAAATGCATGTGCAAAACTGATCGCGGAACACAATCCGGCTGATCTGGCTGCGCTGGCTGCCTTGCCGCTGGATGGCAAAACACTGGAAGAAAAACGCGCTGAATTGATCGGCCGCATTGGCGAAAACATGTCGATTCGCCGTTTCGTGCGTTTTGAAACCGCCGGCAAAGTGGCTTCCTACCTGCACGGCACCCGTATCGGCGTGATGGTTGATTTCGAAGCGGCTGACGAACAAGTTGGTAAAGACGTCGCGATGCACATCGCTGCGATGAAACCAGTTGCCTTGTCTTCGGACGACGTACCTGCCGACCTGATCGCCAAGGAGCGTTCGGTTGCTGAGTTGAAAGCGGCTGAATCGGGCAAGCCAGCCGAGATCGTTACCAAAATGGTCGAAGGTTCGGTACAGAAATACCTGAAAGAAGTTTCGTTGCTGAACCAGACATTTGTTAAAAACGACAAGCAAACCGTCGAACAAATGTTGAAAGACACCAAGTCCACTGTGAAAGCATTCACGATGTATGTGGTTGGTGAAGGCATCGAGAAAAAGCAGGACGACTTTGCCGCAGAAGTGGCAGCACAAGTCGCAGCAGCAAAACAGGCGTAAGCAAAAAAATCGGGCCGAAAGGCCCGTTTTTTTAACGTCATCAAGTATGCTTCGATGTGCCGCCGGATTTCATTTGGCTATCGTTATCAAGCAGGTAGCACGCGTTGAAACAACGAATTGAAGTCAGACAAGATTGAAGTAATTGCAGCGCCTCAAAAAACCGGACAAAACAAGGAATCCAGCCCATGACAACCCCTGCCTACAAACGTGTTCTGCTCAAACTCTCGGGTGAAGCGTTAATGGGAGACGATCCGTACGGTATCAATCGCGCGACGATCGAACGCATGGTGGCCGACGTATCGGAAGTCTCCAAGCTGGGAGTGGAACTGGCGATCGTGATCGGCGGTGGTAATATTTTCCGTGGCGTTGCGCCCGGTGCTGAAGGCATGGACCGGGCCACGGCCGATTACATGGGCATGCTGGCCACAGTGATGAATTCGCTGGCGCTGGCCGATGCGATGCGTCAGGTGGGCATCACCGCTCGCGTCATGTCGGCGATTGCGATTGAACAAGTGGTTGAGCCTTATGTGCGTCCCAAGGCTTTGCAATATCTGGAAGAAGGCAAGATTGTGGTGTTCGCTGCCGGTACCGGCAACCCATTCTTTACCACCGATACTGCAGCGGCCTTGCGCGGCGCGGAAATCGGCGCGGAAATCGTGTTGAAGGCGACCAAGGTGGATGGCGTGTACAGTGCGGATCCAAACAAGGATCCGGACGCAACGCGTTATTCGACCATCACTTTCGATGAAGCGATTTCCAAGCATTTGCAGGTGATGGACGCCACTGCATTCGCACTGTGCCGCGATCAGAAACTGCCGATCAAGGTATTTTCCATCGTCAAGCCGGGCGCGCTCAAGCGCGTCGTCATGGGCGAAGACGAAGGCACGCTGGTGCACGTATAAATCAAGTAAATTTTGCTGAATTTTGTGGAGTTGAATTCAGCGAATTCAATTTTCGTTTAACTCGCAGTAGAAGAGGAGAACAGTAATGACTGTTGCAGATGCAAAAAAGATTGCCGATCAAAAGATGCAAAAGTCGATCGAGACTTTGAAGGCAGATCTGGCAAAAGTTCGTACGGGCCGCGCTCATACCGGCATTCTTGACCATGTGATGGTCGAGTATTACGGCAATCCAACCAACCTGACCCAGGTTGCCAACGTGACGCTGATCGATGCGCGCACGATCGGTGTACAACCGTTTGAAAAGAAGATGGTCGCGGTGGTGGAAAAAGCCATACGCGAAGCTGATCTCGGTTTGAATCCTGCCACGCAGGGCGAATTGATCCGTGTGCCGACGCCGCCTTTGACTGAAGAACGCCGCAAGGAAATGGTCAAACTGGTCAAGAGCGAAGCCGAAGATGCAAAAATCGCAATCCGCAATATCCGTCGCGACGCCAATGAAACACTGAAAAAGCTTTTGAAGGAAAAAGCCTGCTCGGAAGATGACGAGCGTCGTGCGCAGGATGAAGTGCAAAAATTAACCGACAGGTTCGTGCTGGAAGTCGACAAGCTGGTCGTCGAAAAAGAAAAAGAAGTGCTGACGGTTTGAGTCTGCTCTCCCTATCTTTATTTCGGCCGCATTCATGACAATGTCGAGTTCGACCCAAATCGTGCCGGAGGTATCGCTGGTGCCGCGTCATATCGCCATCATCATGGACGGCAATGGGCGTTGGGCAACCAAGCGTTTCATGCCGCGCGTGGCCGGTCACATCAAGGGTGTGGAAGCGGTGCGCGGGATCGTTGAGGCGTGCGCGAAGCAGGGCGTGGAATACGTGACTTTCTTTGCATTCAGCTCGGAAAACTGGCGCCGCCCGGACGAGGAGGTATCGCTGTTGATGCGTCTGTTTGTCACGGCGCTGGAACGCGAAGTCTCGAAAATGCACGCAAATGGCATACGTCTGAAAATCGTCGGCGATCTGAGTCGCTTCGATGACAAGCTGCAGAAAATGATTGCCAGCGCCGAACGCAAAACTGCAGCAAACGACAAATTGACGGTCACTATTTGCGCCAATTACGGCGGGCGTTGGGACATCATGCAGGCGGTCAACAAAATGGCGGCAGCCTATCCGGATGCAGGCGATTTCAGCGAAGAGCAGCTGGCGCCATTCCTGTCTCTGGCGTATGCGCCGGAACCGGATCTGTTCATACGCACCGGTGGCGAAGAACGCATTTCCAATTTTCTGCTGTGGCAACTCGCCTATACAGAACTGTATTTCACTGATACCTACTGGCCGGACTTCGACGCAGCTGCGCTGGAACTGGCGATCTCTTCCTATCAGCAGCGCGAGCGGCGCTTTGGTCGTACCAGCGCCCAGGTGACGGAGCAAATGCCGGTGGCCAAATGCTGAAAACGCGCATCATCACTGCAGTGATTCTGCTGGCAGTGCTGCTATTGGCGATTTTTTCCGGTTCCTTTATCGTATTTTCCATCCTGACGGCAATTTTCTTTGCTGCCGCGGCATGGGAATGCCTGCGTCTGTCCGGCAATAAATTTCCCGTCGTGGGAGCGGTGCTGTGGACAGTCGCGTTTGCCTATCTGGTGGTGACCGCCAGTTTCAAGCAAAGCGTGCTGCTATACGGAATTTGCGTCGCCATCTGGGCCTTGCGTCTGGTGCCCTCGCTGGCCTTTGGCCTGCCGCCTCTGAACGGCGTGCGCAATCGCCTGCTGACCGGGATTTACGGCATTGCGGTGCTGGGTGCGTTTATTGCCATCCTGAGCTTGTACAATCGTTCGGCACTGTATATGTTTTCGGTGATGTCTATCGTCTGGATTGCGGATATCGGGGCCTACTTCAGCGGCAAGGCTTTCGGCAAGCGCAAACTGGCGCCATCGATTTCTCCCGGTAAATCGTGGGAGGGTGCAATCGGCGGTGGCATACTGGTGCTGCTTGCCAGCGCGGCCACACTGGCCGTGCCGGCATTGAATGACACGTTTGCGGTACAGCTTTATCGCACATGGGGCTGGCCGGGTTTTCTGCTGATATTGATATTGATGGTTGCCGCCAGCATCGTTGGCGACCTGTTTGAATCGCAACTCAAGCGCCGTGCCGGCATGAAAGACAGCAGCAGCCTGTTGCCCGGCCATGGCGGCGTACTCGACCGGCTGGATGCCTTGATCCCGACGCTGCCGCTGGCGGTGCTGGTTGCTTACTGGATGTAAGGCTCACATGCAGCAAAAAATGCAGCATATAACCATTCTGGGCTCAACCGGGTCCATAGGCGTATCGACACTGGATGTCGTTGCGCGTCACCCCGATCGTTACCGCGTGCATGCCTTGACGGCGCAAAACAAGGTGGAGGAACTGGCGGCACAATGTGCGCAGTTTCTTCCGAATGTAGCGGTCGTCGGCAGCGCTGAAGCAGCGCAAAAACTGCAGGTGCTTCTGCGCGGACTGGGCTTGCAAACGCAGGTCGAATACGGTCCTGCAGCCTTGTGCGCAGTAGCCAGTGCGCCCGAATGCGATTGCGTGATGGCGGCTATCGTCGGCGGCGCCGGCCTGGCGCCTACGCTGGCGGCAGCGCGTGCCGGCAAAAAAGTATTGTTGGCCAACAAGGAAGCGCTGGTCATGTCCGGTCCCTTGCTGATGGAAGCGGTCGCTGCCAGCGGAGCGATCCTGATGCCTATCGACAGCGAACACAATGCGATCTTCCAGTGCATGCCGGCGACGTATCATGATCAACCGCAACGCACGCCGGCGCAGCACGGGATAGAAAAAATTCTGCTGACAGCTTCTGGCGGCCCTTTCCTCAATCGGGCTCTGGATACGCTGGATCAGGTGACATGTGCCGAAGCGATTGCGCATCCGAAGTGGGTAATGGGTCGCAAGATTTCGGTGGACTCGGCTACGATGATGAACAAGGGTCTGGAAGTGATAGAGGCGCACTGGCTGTTCGGTGTGCCGGCCGACCGTATCGAAGTGGTGATCCACCCGCAAAGCGTCGTGCATTCGATGGTGTCGTATGTCGATGGCTCGGTGCTGGCGCAACTTGGCAATCCGGACATGCGCACGCCGATTGCACATGCGATGGCGTATCCCGAACGCATCGCTTCCGGCGTTGCGCCGATCGATCTGATCAAGATCGCGCAACTTACTTTCGAGCATCCCGATCTGCTCCGATTTCCATGCCTGAAACTGGCGTATGATGCCTTACAGGCAGGCGGTTCTGCGCCGGCCATCATGAATGCCGCGAATGAAATTGCGGTGCAGGCTTTCCTTGACGGACGCATCGGTTTTCGCGCCATCGATCAATTGATTGCACGTGTGATGGCGGCCTTGCCATCCGGCCCCGTGACCGACATCGATACCGTTTTTGAACAGGATAGACGCGCGCGCGACACAGCCGCTTCCTTTATATAAAAATGCATTTTCTCCAAACCCTACTTGCTTTTGCCGTTGTCCTCGGCGTGCTGATTATCGTGCACGAACTCGGGCATTATCTGGTCGCGCGCTGGTGCGGCGTCAAAGTCCTGCGCTTTTCTGTCGGCATGGGGAAAGTCATTTATTCGCGTCGCTTCGGCAAGGATCAGACTGAATGGGCGGTGTCGATTCTTCCACTGGGCGGTTACGTCAAGATGCTGGATGCGCGCGAAGGTAATCTGAGCGACGTGTCTGCAGAAGACATGCAGCGCGAATTTACGCGTCAATCGGTGTGGCGCCGGATTGCGATCGTGGCTGCCGGTCCGCTGGCCAATTTCCTGCTGGCGATTCTGTTGTTTGCCGGTTTGTACAGCTACGGTATTCCCGAACCTGCACCGAAATTGCGGGCGCCGGCGGAACAATCGGTGGCGCATCAAGCCGGTTTGCGCGGCGGTGAACTGGTGACGGCTGTCAACGGCGAACCGATACAGATCTGGAACGATTTGCGCTGGCAGATGGTGCAGGCGGTGATCAATAAAAAAGCTGTCACGCTGGATGTGGAACGTGCAGCTGCCGATCCGCATGCCGGTAAAATAATGCGCACCGTGACGATCCCGGTCGACAGCATTTCTGCCGAAGAGCTGGAAGGGGATTTCCTCGTCAAACTCGGTATCGATCTGGCGCGTCCGCGAGCGATCCTGGGTCAGGTCGTGCCGGACGGTCCGGCGATGCTGGCCGGCTTGCAATCCGGCGATTTGATTGTTGCCGTGAATGGTGTCGCGATTCCCGACGGCGTGGCCTTTGTCGATACGGTGCGCGCCGCACCAGGCAAGATGCTGAAGATTGATCTTTTGCGCGATGGCAAACCGCTAGTCGTGAATGTGACGCCGGAAGTGGCGGACAAGGATGGCCAGGTTTTCGGTCGTATCAAGGTTGAAGTGCCGATGATGCCGGATATGGTACTGGCCAGCCACGGGCCACTCGCTGCCTTGGGCAAAGGGGTGCAAAAAACCTGGGATACCAGTGCGATGACGCTGAAGATGGTCGGCAAGATGATCGTCGGCGAGGTTTCCTGGAAAAATGTGACAGGCCCGATTACCATCGCCGACTATGCGGGGCAGACTGCCCGTATCGGCCTGATCAGTTATCTCAGCTTTATCGCCTTTGTCAGCATCAGTCTGGGAGTGATGAATCTGTTGCCCATCCCAGTGCTGGATGGCGGTCATTTGCTGTATTATGCTGTGGAAGTTTTGACAGGTCGTCCGGTTTCTGAACGCTTTGGTGCAATTGCCCAGCGTGCAGGAATAGGAATATTAATGACCTTGATGCTGGTGGCAGTCTTCAATGACATCAACCGCCTGATTTCCTGACGAGGCAAGCCTTTCCCTGAATCCGAGTCTGACTAGTATCTTAATTTACGATAGCCAATGAAATTACATTCAGAGCGTTTCCCTTTGCCGATATTTCGTCGTCACCTTATCGCTGTTGCAGCGTTTGCATTGTGCTCCGGCTATGCGCAGGCGGCTGACCCTTTCACCGTAAAAGACATTCGTGTTGAAGGCATACAGCGTACCGAAGCCGGTACGGTGTTCAGCTATCTGCCGGTGCGGGTAGGGGAAACGTTTACGGATGAAAAAGGCGCGACCGCGATCAAGGCCTTGTATGCGACAGGTTTCTTCAAGGATGTGCGTATCGAAGTCGAGGGCGACGTACTGGTGGTGTTCGTTGAAGAGCGCCCGGCAATTGCCAGCGTTGAATTTTCCGGCACCAAGGAATTCGACAAGGAACAGCTGACCAAGGCCCTGAAGGAAATCGGCGTCGGCCAGTCGCGTATTTTCGACAAGGCACTGGTAGATCGCGCGGAACAGGAATTGAAACGCCAGTATCTGTCGCGCGGTTTGTACGGCGTACTGATCACGACGACAGTCACGCCGGTGGAACGCAATCGCGTATCGATCAATTTTGCAGTTGATGAAGGCGATGTTTCACGCATCAAGAATATCAATATCATCGGCAGCAAGGCGTTCAGTGAAAAAGACTTGATCAAGATGCTGAGTCTGCGCACACCGGGCTGGTTTACCTGGTACTCAAAGGCTGATCAATATTCAAAACAGAAACTTGCCGGCGATATTGAAACGCTGAAATCCTATTACCAGAATCGCGGCTATATCGAGATGCAGATCGAATCGACCCAGGTCTCGATTTCGCCCGACAAGAAGGATATTTACATCACCATCAATATCAATGAGGGTGAAAAATATACGGTATCGAGCATCAAGCTGGAAGGTGAAATGTTCGGTCGCGAAGCGGAATTGAATTCATTGCTGCAACTGAAAAAAGGCGATGTCTATTCAGGCGAAAAGCTGACTGCGAGCACCAAGAGCATTTCAGAACGCATGGGTAATTTCGGCTATGCATTTGCCAACGTGAATGCAAGTCCGCAAATCGATCGCGACAAGAAGGAAGTAGCGTTCACGGTCTTGATCGATCCGGGCAAGCGCGTCTATGTGCGCAACATCAATATTTCGGGCAATACCAAAACGCGCGATGAAGTCATTCGTCGCGAGTTGCGCCAGTTCGAAAATTCCTGGTACGACGGTGAAAAAATCAAATTATCGCGCGATCGCGTCGATCGTCTCGACTACTTTACCGACGTCACGCTTGAAAC
>NZ_JBEBPO010000087.1:0-10387 GCF_040395855.1 Herminiimonas fonticola
CTGCTGGTAGCAAAGCCGCAGGTCGCGCCCGTCGCCGTGATCAGGAATTAGGCGTACGAGGCGTACGCGCTGCCGGCAGAGATTCAGGCGTTGACGACGATTTGTTCGTCGTCCGCCTCTTCTCCCAAAAATCCGCCGCTCTGATGCGCCCACAGGCGCGCATACAGTCCATTCTGTTGCAGCAGCTCGCGATGCGAACCCTGCTCGACGATGCGACCTTTATCCAGCACGATCAATCTATCCATCGCCGCTATCGTGGACAAACGATGGGCAATCGCCACCACGGTCTTGCCTTCCATCAGTTCATACAGACTGGTTTGAATCGCCGCTTCCACTTCCGAATCGAGTGCGCTGGTTGCCTCATCCAGCAAAAGAATAGGCGCATCCTTCAGCATCACGCGTGCAATCGCAATGCGTTGCCGCTGGCCGCCGGATAATTTGACGCCGCGTTCGCCGACGTGCGCATCGTAAGCGGTGCGCCCCTTGGCATCGCTCAGGGTCAGAATAAAGTCGTGCGCCTCTGCCCGCTTGGCCGCATCGATCATGTCGGCCTCGCCAGCATCGGGACGGCCGTACAGAATGTTGTCGCGTACCGAGCGGTGCAGCAGCGAAGTGTCCTGCGTCACCATGCCGACCTGCGCACGCAAACTGTTTTGCGTGACGTGCGCAATATCCTGCCCGTCGATCAGGATGCGCCCCTGCTCCAGATCGTAGAAGCGCAGCAGCAGATTGACGATCGTCGATTTGCCGGCACCCGAACGTCCGACCAATCCTACTTTTTCACCCGGGCGTATGGTCAGATTGAATTGATCGATCACCGCGCGCGTACCACCGTAGGCGAAACCGACATTGTCAAACTTCAATTCACCGTGCATCACCTGCAAGGGCACTGCATCCGCCGCATCCGTGACCGTATGCGCGCGCGCCAGGGTGTTGATGCCATCCTGCACGGTGCCGACCTGCTCGAACAGCGTTGCCATTTCCCACATGACCCAGTGCGAAATGCCGTTCAGGCGCAAGGCCATCGCGGTGGCGGCAGCAACCGCACCCACGCCCACCTGACCTTGCGTCCATAACCACAATGCAACGCCGGCAGTGCTGAGTATCAGCAGCATGCTCAGCGCATGATTGACGATTTCAAAACCGCTGACCAGGCGCATTTGCCCATGCACGGCAAACATGAATTCCTGCATCGCGGTGCGCGCATAACCGGCTTCGCGGCCGGCATGCGAAAACAGTTTGACGGTGCCGATATTCGTATAGGCATCGGTAATGCGGCCCGTCATCAGCGAGCGCGCATCCGCCTGCGCTCTGGAAACATGGCTCAGGCGCGGCACAAAATAGCGCAAGGCCAGTCCGTACACCACCGCCCAGCTCAAAAACGGCAGCATCATCCAGGTATTAAAAGTGCCGACCACGCTCACCAGCGTGACGAAATAAATGATGACGAAGACCAGAATATCGCCGGTAATCATGCACACGTCGCGCACGGCAAGCGCGGTCTGCATCACCTTGGTGGCGACGCGCCCGGCAAATTCATCCTGATAAAAACCCATGCTCTGATTGAGCATCATGCGATGAAAATTCCAGCGCAACTGCATGGGGAAATTTCCCGCCAGCGTCTGATGCTTGAAGAAAGTCTGCAATGCCACCAGCACCGTGCTCAACATCACCACTGCCGCCAGCAACAGCAAGCTGCTGCGCTCCTGCGTCCACAGCATGGCGGGCTCGACCTTGGCCAGCCAATCGACGATGCGCCCCATCATCGCAAACAGCAGCGCCTCGAAAGCGCCCGTCATCGCCGTCAATATGGTCATCGCAGCGACATAACGCCGCGCACCTTTGGTGCATGCCCACACAAAGGCGATGAATCCGCGCGGCGGAGTGGCGGGAATTTCGTCCTGATACGGATGCAGCAATCGTTCAAACCAGCCCAGCATTTACATCTCCAGATAATTCTTTGTACAAACAACATCGCATATGCACGTACTCTGCGACCACTTCTTGCGAGGGATGCATGATACGGATCATTCCCTGACACATACTGCAATTTTCTTTGTAATCCGCAAACCTTCGGCTACCCTATGGCTCCCGACACCATTTCCGCAAAGAGCACATCATGATCATCGCGAAATTCTTGCATATTCTCGGCTTTACCGTTTGGGTAGGCGGCATGTTCTTCGCCCATAACGCGTTACGGCCAGTCGTCGCCGTGACACTGGAACCACCGCAAAGACTGACTTTGCTGGCCGGGATATTCACCAAATTTTTCGTATGGGTCTGGCTTTCCGTTGCGCTGATCTTCGGCAGCGGCCTGTATATGATGGCCCTGATCGGCAAGCCGCCAGTCTATATCACCCTGATGTTCGTCCTCGGCGTGATCATGACTCTGATCTTTGCACACATCTTTTTTGCTCCCTATCGTCGTTTGAAACGTGCAGTCGCTGCGCAGGAATGGAAAACCGGCGGCGCCGCAATGGGGCAGATTCGCAAACTGGTCGGCATCAACCTGATACTGGGTTTGCTGACGATAGTCATCGGCTCGCTGGGTCCGCTGGCGCTGTAACCGAAGCAGGAAGCGAAGACAAGTGAAATGATTTTTTGTCCGCACAGTTTCCGCATGCCCTTATAATATTGACCGAAGCAAACATCAATGCGCATAAAACGGCGCATTGATCATCGCCTTGCGCTATCACGCATTGCACTCAACGCACACGGGCTTCCATCCGGCTGTTGAGAGTAGTATCCAGTCATCGACTGTGACCGACGTATATCGTTCGCCCATCTCTGAATATTGAGGAGATATTTTTATCAATCAGAAGTTCACGCGCTCATACGAGCATTGCCTGCTGATGCCGGCTGATTGTTTTTGCTGAATTATTGACTGCGCATGCATAGAAACCTCGAATCCATATTGCTACTCGCCATCGTCATCGCGCCCTTCATAGGCAGCGTGATCGCCGCATGCATGCCGGCCAATGCCCGCAATCGCGAGTCAATACTGGCCGGAGGTGTCGCTTTATTCGGCTTGCTGGTATCGGCCTATCTGTATCAGCAAGTAGGCGATGGTGAAATCATCCGCTACCAGGCTGCATGGATGCCCGCATTCGGTGTGGATTTTGTCTTGCGCATGGATGGG
Organism: Herminiimonas fonticola; assembly: GCF_040395855.1. GTDB lineage: Bacteria > Pseudomonadota > Gammaproteobacteria > Burkholderiales > Burkholderiaceae_D > Oxalicibacterium > Oxalicibacterium fonticola_A. The sequence continues at coordinate 3,140 of NZ_JBEBPO010000087.1, forward strand.
CTGGCGTGGTTGTTCGTGATGCTGGTGCTGGGCGTGGGCTTGCTGGTCGTGCTGTATGCGCGCTATTACATGTCAGAGCAGGACCCGGTGCCACGCTTCTTCGCTTTCCTGCTTGCCTTCATGGGTTCGATGCTGGGCGTCGTCCTGTCCGGCAATCTGATTCAACTGGTCGTGTTCTGGGAACTGACCAGCATTACCTCTTTTCTGCTGATCGGTTACTGGCATCACCGTATCGATGCGCGGCGCGGCGCGCGTATGGCGTTCACCGTCACCGCCACCGGCGGCTTGTGTCTGTTGTGCGGCGTGCTGATTCTCGGTCGCATCGTCGGCAGCTACGATCTGGATACCGTGCTCGCTGCCGGCGACCAGATCCGGGCGCATGCCTGGTATCTGCCGGCACTGGTGTTGATTGCACTCGGCGCATTGACCAAGAGCGCACAGTTCCCCTTTCATTTCTGGTTGCCGCACGCGATGGCGGCGCCTACACCGGTATCGTCTTATCTGCATTCTGCGACGATGGTCAAAGCCGGCGTGTTCCTGCTGATGCGTTTCTGGCCGGCCTTGTCCGGCACGGAAGAATGGACATGGCTGATTGCCGGCGCCGGCGTCTGCACGCTACTGCTCGGCTCCTTCGTCGCTATCTTCCAGCACGATCTGAAAGGCTTGCTGGCATATTCCACCATCAGCCATCTGGGCTTGATCACCGTATTGCTGGGCATAGGTTCGCCGCTTGGCATGGTGGCGGCAATTTTCCACACCGTGAATCACGCGATTTTCAAGGCCTCGCTTTTCATGGCGGCCGGCATCATCGATCATGAAACCGGTACCCGCGACATGCGTGTGCTGCGCGGCCTGCGGCATGGCTTGCCGATCACGGCAAGGCTGGCGGTGGTCGCCAGCGCCGCGATGGCGGGCGTGCCTTTGCTCAACGGTTTTCTTTCGAAGGAAATGTTCTTTGCCGAAACCGCCCTGGTCGGCGGCACGGAGAGCTGGTGGATGTCATATGCCGCGCTCGCAATGGGTATTTTCAGCGTGACCTATTCCTTGCGCTTTATCAGCGTGTTCTTCGGCAAGCTGCCGGAAGATTTGCCGAAAATACCGCACGAGCCACCGCGCTGGATGCGCTTCCCGGTCGAGTTGCTGGTGCTGCTGTGCCTGATCGTCGGCATTGTTCCAGGCATGAGTATCGAACCGTTTCTGGATAGCGCAGTAGTGTCGGTGCTTGGCGCACGCGCACCCGTTTATGATCTGGCGATATGGCACGGTTTCAACCTGCCGCTGGCAATGAGCTTTGCCGCACTCGCCGGCGGCGTGCTGCTGTATGTCATTCTGCGTAAATACTTCACGCTGCAGTCGCGCGATCGCGTACCGGTGTTCTATCGATTGAGCGGTGCGCAAGCATACGAAAGCACGATGCTGCGCCTCACAGCCGGTGCCGCATTGCTGGTGAAATGGCTGGGCACAAAACGTCTGCAACCGCAGTTGTTTTTGATGATCGCTGCGATGATCGCCGTACCGCTGCTGCTGGTGCAGCCATTGCCGACATTGGCCGCAGTATCGCTGGCCGACATCGATCCGCTGTTCGCATTGATGTGGCTGATCGGTTGCACGTGCGCAGTCGCGGCGGCATGGCAGGCCAAATATCACCGTCTGGCCGCATTGATCATGGTCGGCGGCACCGGCGTCGTTGTCAGCATGACCTTTCTGTGGTTATCCGCACCGGATCTTGCACTGACGCAGTTGATGGTGGAAACCGTGACCACCGTGCTGATTCTGCTCGGCCTGCGCTGGCTGCCGCGCCGCATCGCACCGAAAGAACTCAATATGCGCGAACCGCACACCGTCTGGTTGCGCCGTTCGCGCGATATGGCGCTGGCGATCGGCGGCGGACTGAGTATTGCCGCCGTCAGTTATGTGGTGCTGATGCATCCGCAGCCGAAAAGCATAGGCGATTTTTTCCTGTTGCGCGCGCTGTCGGAAGGCGGCGGCAGCAACGTGGTCAATGTACTGCTGGTGGACTTCCGCGGCTTCGATACGATGGGTGAAATCACCGTGCTGAGCATCGTCGCGCTGACCGTGTATGCCTTGTTGCGACGCTTCCGTCCGGCGCCGGAAAGCATTGTCATTCCGGAGCAGCAACTCGACAACAAGGACTTCGCCGCGCAACAGGCGCCGGCGGAACAGGTCGAGAACGGCTACCTGATGGTTCCCGGCGTCTACCTGCGTTTTCTGCTGCCCTTCATGGGCATGATCGTGGCGTACTTTTTCATGCGCGGGCATAACCTGCCGGGCGGCGGCTTCGTCGCCGGATTGATCTTCGCTGTCGCCATCATCGTCCAGTACATGCTGGCAGGCACTACCTGGGTGGAGTCGCATTTGCATCTGCGGCCGCTACGCTGGCTCTCGTTCGGCTTGATCATTGCATGCCTGACCGGCCTAGGCGCCAGCGTGCTTGGCTATCCGTTCCTGACCAGCCACACGGCACACCTGACACTACCGTTACTCGGAGAAATTCATGTACCGAGCGCCTTCTTTTTCGACCTCGGCGTGTTCGTGGTCGTAGTCGGTTCGACCATGCTGATTCTGGTCGCACTGGCGCATCAATCCATCCGCAGCCGTCGTCCGCAAGCCGGTACGCCAGTTGAACCTGCCGGCAACCAGCGAGGAGTCATCTGATGGAAATCGTGATCTCTCTCGCCATCGGCGTGCTGTTCGGTTCCGGTATCTGGCTGCTGCTGCGGCCGCGCAGCTTTCAGGTACTGACCGGATTGATGCTGATGTCCTATGCCGTCAATCTGTTCATCTTCATCATGGGCCGACTGTGGGTGAACAAGCCGCCGCTGACACTGGGCACAGGCGTGCCTGATCCCGCCATGTTCAGCGATCCGCTGCCGCAGGCGCTGGTGCTGACCGCCATCGTCATCGGCTTCGCCACCACCGCACTCTATCTGGTGGTCATGATCGGTTCGCGCGGCCTGACCGGCACCGATCACGTCGATGGCGAGGAATCCGAATAATGAAACTGGATTGGAGCCAACACCTGATCCTGCTGCCGGTGCTGCTACCGCTGCTGTGCGGCGCGCTGCTGCTGCTCGTCAACGAGAGCCGCCGTCAATTCAAGTTCATCATCAATCTTGCATCGGTGCTGCTGCAACTCGCAGCTGCTGTCATGCTGATGCAACTGACCGATAGCGCGCACTGGAACGGCAACATAGGCGTGTATCTGGCGGCCAACTGGTCGGCGCCTTTCGGCATTGCGCTGATCGCCGACCGCCTGGCCGCACTGATGCTGGTGCTGACCGCGTTGCTGGCGACCGCCGCACTGCTGTATTCGATGATGCGCTGGAGCCGCATCGGCGTGCACTTCCACACGCTCTTCCAGTTCCTGCTGATGGGCATCAACGGCGCCTTCCTGACGCACGACCTGTTCAATCTCTTTGTGTTCTTCGAAGTGATGCTGGCGGCATCCTATGGTTTGGTGCTGCACGGCTACAACACCGGGCGCATACGCGCCGGCATGCAATACATCGCCGTCAATCTGGCCGCGTCGCTGCTGTTTCTGATCGGCGTGGCGCTGATCTACGCCAGCACCGGCACGCTGAACATGGCCGACCTGGCTGCGCGCATGGCCGAGGTTGGCGCAGAAGATTTGATCCTGCTGAAGATAGGCGTCGCCATCCTGGCGATTGCCTTCCTGGTGAAAAGTGCGATGTGGCCGCTCGGCTTCTGGCTGCCAACCACCTATGCCGCCGCCTCGCCGCCTATCGCCGCCATGCTGGTGCTGATGACCAAGGTCGGCGCCTACATCATTCTGCGTCTGTGGCTGCTGGTCTTCTCTCCCGATGCCGGCGCCGCCAGCGGCTTCGGTTCCAACGCACTGCTGTGGGGCGGCATGGCGACCATCGTGTTCGGCGCCGCCGGCATGCTCGCAAGTGAAGTACCGGGACGCATGGCAGGTTACGCCGCCATCGTTTCATCCGGCACGCTGCTGGCGGTAGTAGGCTACGGCCAGGCATCGCTGATCACCGTCGGCCTTTATTACCTGCTGGGTTCAACGCTGGCGGTAGCAGCCTTCGTTTTGTTGATCGAACTGATAGAACGCATACGTTCCGCCGGTGCCAGCATGCTGGCGCTGACGATGGAAGCGTTCGCCATTGAAGAAAAACCGGAGGAAACTGCCGGCGTCGGCATTCCGGGCGCCATGGCTTTCCTCGGCCTCGCCTTTTCCGCTTGCGCACTCATCATTGCCGGATTGCCGCCGCTGTCGGGATTCGTCGCCAAGTTCGGCCTGTTTCATGCGCTGCTGAATCCGGATGCGGCACACATCGCTGTCACCTCCACCACCTGGACCCTGATGGCGCTCATCGTGTTATCGGGTCTGGCGGCGATTATTGCACTGCTGCGTTTCGGCGTACGGACGTTCTGGGCTTCGGGCACGATTACGTCACCGCGCCTGCATGTGACGGAAGTGTTGCCCATCAGTTTTCTGCTCTTGCTATGTGTCGCCCTGACCGTGCAGGCCGGCCCTGTGTTCGACTATCTGGGACGCGCCAGCGCCGATCTGCATCGCCCTGCACAATATATAGAGCGCGTACTCTCCGCACCTGTGGTGCCGGGCACGCACAAGGAAGGGACTCCGCCATGAAACGCTGGCTGCCTTCACCAATGATGTCTTTCGTGCTGCTGCTGTTCTGGCTGCTGCTCAACGAAAGCCTGGAACCGGCGCAGATTTTACTCGGCGCCATGCTGGCCGTTGTCGTGCCGCTGCTGACACGACCGCTGCAGCCGCTCGCTTATCCACGAGTAGCGAAACCATTCCTGCTGCTGCGCCTGCTCGGCATGGCGCTGATCGAAATCATCCGTTCGTGCTTCAATGTCAGCTGGCTGATCCTGTCTCCCCGACGCGACAATCTAAACTCGCAGTTCATCCGGATTCCACTCGACATCCGCAATCCGTACGGACTGGCGCTGCTGTCGTGCCTGATCAATTCGACGCCAGGCACGGTATGGGTGGAAATTTTGCCTGACAATTACGAACTATCGCTACACGTATTCGACCTGCACGATGAACAATGGTGGATCAACACCATCAAGACGCAGTACGAAAAACCGCTGATCGAAATTTTCAAATAGGAGAAAGATCGCATGACGACACTGCTGCAGCTGGCGGTCGGATTCGCCTTCATCTGCATCCTGCTGGCGATGCTGTTCTGCACGATCCGTCTGCTCATAGGCCCGACGGCGCATGATCGCGTGCTCGCACTGGACACCTTGTGGATGTGCGCAATGCTGCTGACCTTGATGCTGGGCATACGTTTCGGCGACCTGATCTATTTCGAGGTGGCGCTGATGATCGCCCTGCTGGGTTTTGTCTCAACCATGGCACTGACCAAGTTCCTGATGCGCGGGGAGATTATTGAATGAGCGGCTTCGAGAACGTACCTGCATGGGCAGCGCTACCGATGGCATTGCTGCTGATCCTCGGCGGCTGCATCATTCTGATCGGTGCTCTCGGTCTGATGCGTCTGCCCAGTTTCTATCAGCGCATCCACGGCCCGGCAATCACCGTCACGCTCGGTGCCGGCTGCCTGCTGCTGGCATCGATGCTGTATTTCACCGTACTGCAATCGCGGCCGGTGATACATGAAATCATCATCTCCGTCTTCATCCTGATGACCGCGCCTGTGGTGGCCATGCTGCTCATGCGGGCAGCGGTTTATCGGAATGTACGTATCGGAAAACACGAAGCCGGCGCCGATACCGGCGAAGCCTACCCCTTCCCCGAAGAGAAATAACAGCTTGTGCGGCAGCCACATCTGCCGCACAAGCCGCTTCACTTCACTGCAGCTGCATTATATTTTCTGTTCATATCGACAACATCCTTTCTGCCCGGCTGGTAGAATTCCTGAACACTCACTCGCGGCTCATGCTGAACTCCCATGTCTAACATCCGCCCTCGACTCGCGCTCTCCCTCCGCAATTTTTCCGCCCGTCCGGCAGTACGACGCAGCGCTATCGGCGTGCTCGTATTCGTGGTTCTGCTCGGTCTGTTCGGCTACTTTGCACTCCCTGGCATCATCAAATCGCAAGCGGAAACGCTGATTACCGAGAAGCTGCACCGCCAGACCACGATAGGCCAGGTCGAAGTCAATCCCTACGCGATGCGTGTCACCATCCATGACATGAAGCTGATGGAACCGGAAGGCGATGTCGTCTTCGCGAGTTTCGAGAAGCTGATGGTCAATGTCTCCTATAAATCGCTGTTCCGTCTGGCACCCGTAGTGCAGCAGGTGCAGTTGAGCGCACCCTACGTCCATCTGGTGCGCAAGGATGCCACGCACTACAACATCGACGACATCATCGAACTGATCAACAGCCAGCCGCCCTCACCCGAGCCGGCGCGTTTTTCCGTTTTCAATATCGAACTGGACAAAGGCCGCATCGAATTCGATGACAGACCGGCACAAACCGTACACCAGGTCGCCGATCTGAAAATCGGCGTGCCCTTCGTATCGTCGCTGCCGTCCCAGACCGATGTCTTTGTCGAACCCCTGCTGAGCGCTACCGTCAACGGTTCTCCGCTGCTGATCAAGGGAAAAACCCATCCGTTTGCAGATACTGTCGATGCCGTGGTCGACCTCAATCTGGACGATATGGATCTGACTTCTTACCTGAAGTACATTCCCGGCACGCCGCACTTCAAGGTGCCGAGCGCACGACTCGATCTGCACATGACGGCAAAATTTCGCCAGCCCAAGGATCAGGCTCCAGCCCTGCTCCTGAGCGGCGACATCAAACTGAAATCCCTGCAACTGAATGATGAAAGCGGCGCAGCTATCGTCAAGCTGCCGGAACTCAGCGTTACCCTGAACGAAGCCAAAGTCTTGAGTGAGCGTTTTGAAGTCGCCAAACTTTCCATCAACGGTATCGCGGCAGATATCACGCGCAAAGCCAACGGTCAGTTTAATTTTGACAATCTGCTGACGCCGCCGACGCCATCTGCTGACGCCAGCGCAAAGAAAGCGGCAGCGACAACCGCTGCTGCCGCTACGCCGGTCAAGTCAGCGCAAGCACCGGAAGCCACAGCGAACACTGCATCTGCAACGCCTGCCAAACCTCCAACCGCATTCACCTTCGCGCTGGCGGAACTGGAAGTACGCAATGCCGCCTTGCGCTACACCGATGCACAGCCTGCACATCCGATGCTGGCCAATATCGACAAATTCGATTTGACAGTGCACAAGATAG
>NZ_JBEBPO010000088.1:0-10270 GCF_040395855.1 Herminiimonas fonticola
TGCATCAGCCAGCGACCGGCCTGACCGGGCGCTTCATCGAGACGGTTAATCATATGTAGCGTGTATTCTCCGCTGATCATATGTGCGAGCTTCAGTTGTACCAGCCGTCCGGTGTCCAGATCTTCACGAATCATTTCTTCCGGCATCGAACCCCAGCCCAGACCCGCACGCAGCAGCATATGCTTGGCACCCAGATCGCCGAGACGCCAGTCGCGCACGGCAATCACGCCGAAATTTTGCCCGCTAGTGAGTTCGCTGCGATCAGTCAGCACCAGCTGCGTGTAATCGCGTGCAACTTCGGTTGGAACGATGCCTTCTATTTGCGCCAGCGGGTGTGTGGGCGCAGCGACCGGCAGCATTGTGATGGAACCGGCCGGCTGGCTCTGGAAGGTATCGGCGAAATCGAGCATGGGACCGGCAATGCCGATCTGGCAGATGCGCTGGCCGACCAGATTCATCACTGCACCCAGCGCTTCTATGCGCAGGCGCAAGGCCACGGTCGGAAATTGCTGCTGGAATGCCTGCAGGGCGGCAACCAGTCGGCAATTGGGGAACATCACATCGACTGCGATCGAAACTTCCGCTTCCAGACCCTGCGCCAGCGTTTTTGCGCGCGCCCGCATTGCATCGACTTTCAGGCCGACAGTGCGTGCATCGGCCAGCAAGGCTTTGCCGGCTTCGGTCAAGGTTGGTTTGCGCTTGCTACGGTCGAACAGCGCGACATTCAACTGTGCTTCCAGATTGGCAATCGTATAACTGATGACCGACTGCGTACGGTGCAATTCGCGTGCGGCACGTGAAAAACTGCCGTAGTCGATGACTGCGACAAATACGCGCAATTGGTCCAGCGTCGGCGTTCCGGGATCTCTCATATCTAAAAAATCGATGCTAACAAGTTAAACAATGTGGGTTTTCTTGATGCTAATCCTGTCTTACGATGGTTGCAACAACACGAGCCGTGTTTTTTAAGCAGGAGCAGGTTGAAAAGCCGCGCTGCCCATCATCTGACAAGAAAGCGAGTTTTATCATGACCAAGATCCTTAACATTAACAGCAGTGTCCGTAACGGCGATTCGATTTCACGCAAAGTGACGACCGAATTCATCAATAAATGGAAAGCAAAGGACGCCAATGCAGTCGTCGTTGAGCGCGACTTGGCAGCGCAACCCTTGCCGCATATCGATGGCAGCACGCTGGGTGCATTTTTTACGCCAGCCGAGCAGCGCACGCCCGAGCAGGCGCAAATCGCCACATTGTCGGAAACGCTGGTGCAGGAATTGTTCGACGCCGATGTGATCGTGATCGGCGCCCCTATGTACAACTTCTCCATCACTTCGGGTTTGAAAGCATGGATAGACCACGTGGCACGCGCCGGGGTAACGTTCAAGTACACTGATAAAGGTCCGGTAGGCCTGTTGACGGGAAAAAAAGTGTATATCTTCACTGCCAGCGGTGGTATTTACAGCGAAGGCCCGGCGAAGGTTATGGACTTCAATGCGACTTATTTACGCACCGTACTGGGCTTTATCGGCTTGACCGATGTGACGATTATCAACAGCGAAGGTGTGGCAATGGGTGAAGAAGGTGTCAATAAGGCATTGGCAAAAACCAGCAACACCATCAACGAATTGCTGCCAGCCTGATATCCTTCGTCTTTCGTGCAAAAAAAGCAGCCGATGCCGATAAGCGGTAACGGCTGCTTGTGCTGTTAGATTAAGACTGACCAATGACTACTAGCCTTACTTCCGTCCCTGCAGCAGCGGCTGTTCTTCCTGCCGTTGAGCTGGACTATGTTGCCTCTTGCGAATTACCCATGCCGTGGGCAAAGTTTCGCCTGCACGCTTTTACCGAACCGGCAACCGGCAAGGAACATGTCGCCATTACGCTGGGCGACGTCGCCAATGGTGAGCCGGTCTTGGCGCGCATACACTCCGAATGCCTGACCGGCGACGCCTTGTTCAGCCTGCGCTGCGATTGCGGCCCGCAACTGGAAGCGGCATTGCAAAAAATCGCTGAAGAAGGGCGTGGCGCCTTGTTTTATTTGCGCCAGGAAGGGCGCGGCATTGGTCTGGTGAATAAAATCCGTGCCTATCAATTGCAGGATGCCGGAGCCGATACGGTGGAAGCGAACGAAGCGCTGGGTTTCAAGCCGGATCAGCGCAATTACCGCTTGTGCCTGCCTATGCTGCAACATTTGAAAATTTCCAGCTTGCGCCTGATGACCAATAATCCGCGCAAAATTACGGCGATGGAACAGCTCGGCTTGAAAGTAGTGGAGCGTGTACCGCTGGTCATCACACACAATCCGTTCAACGAACGTTATCTGACGACCAAGGCAAACAAGCTCGGCCATTTGTTTTAAGCGTTTGCCATCCAAGTAAGCGTCTGCTTCATTTGAACGTACTCTTTATTGGCGGACGGGCAATGCGTTTTTCAGAAAATGCATATGCTGTCTGCTTTTGAAGCCGGTTGTCAGCAGCGTGCAAGCCTTCGTCCGTACAATCGACATATGAGTTCCCCTCCCTCCCCTGATGCAGCATCGACTGCCCGCAAACTGTTCCTGATCGGTTTGCTGATAGGCGTGACCGGTGCGGTACTGTTCTCCACCAAGGCGATTGTCGCCAAACTGATTTACCGCTATGACGTCGATGCAGTGACATTGATTGCCTTTCGCATGATGTTCTCGCTACCGTTTTTCATCGTCATCGGCATCTGGAAATCGCGCAATGCGACGCCTCTGAGCGGCAAGGAAAAATGGCAGATCGTATTGCTGGGCTTGATGGGTTATTACCTGTCCAGTTTTCTCGATTTTCTCGGGTTGCAATATATTTCCGCCGGCCTGGAACGTCTGATCCTGTTTCTGACGCCATCTTTCGTTTTGCTGATTTCGGTTTTTCTGATGAAAAAGAAAATCAGCGCCATCGAATGGGCGGCGCTCGGCACCTCCTATCTCGGCACCGTACTGGTGTTCATGCATGATGTGCGGGTTGGCGGCAATGGCGTGGTACTCGGCAGTGTGCTGGTGCTGTGTAGCGCAGTGTCTTACGCGATTTATCTGGTCGGCACCGGTGAGCTGGTGCGCCGCGTCGGCGCCTTGCGCCTGGTCGCCTATGCGATGTGCGTTTCCAGCGTGGCGTGTATCGGGCAATTCTTTTTGCTGCGTCCGACCTCGATGCTGATCCAGCCGATGGCGGTCTACAATCTGTCGATGATCAATGCTTTTTTCTGCACGGTCTTGCCAGTCTTTTTGACCATGATTGCAGTCGATCGTATCGGTGCGGCAACTGCTTCGCAAGCCGGCATGATAGGCCCGGTTTCAACCCTGTTCCTGGCGGCGTGGATATTGGGCGAACCGATCACCGGCATACAATTGGCCGGCACCGCACTGGTCTTGTGCGGCATTTATCTGTTATCCAAAAAACGCGCGTAGGAGTTTGCGATGGATCTGGGAATTAAAGGAAAAACCGCGTTGGTATGCGGTGCCAGCCGTGGTTTGGGGCGCGGTTGCGCCGAAGCACTGGCGGCCGAGGGCGTTCATGTCACGCTGGTGGCGCGCAATATCGAGGTGCTGGAAGCGACGGCGGCGGAAATTCGCCGTTCTGCAAGCGGTGTCATCACGATTGTCGCTTGCGATATCACGACAGCGGAAGGGCGTGCACAGGCTTTGTCCGCTTGCCCGCAACCCGACATTCTGGTCACGAATGCCGGCGGCCCGCCAACCGGCGATTTTCATGACTGGACGCGCGACGACTGGATAGCCGCGCTGGACGCAAACATGCTGACGCCGATCGAACTGATCAAGGCAACCGTGGATGGCATGATGGCGCGCGGTTTCGGGCGCATCGTCAACATCACCTCGAGTGCGGTAAAAGCGCCGATCAGCGCCCTGGGTTTGTCGAATGGCGCGCGTTCCGGCCTGACCGGCTTTGTGGCCGGGCTGGCGCGCAAGACGGTGGCGCAGAATGTGACGATCAATAATCTGCTGCCCGGACCTTTCGAGACAGATCGTTTACACTCGATCTTTAACGAGGCGGCCAAGTCCAGTGGCAAGTCGCTGGATGAAATCAGCGCAGCGAGAAAATTGTCGAATCCGGCCAAACGTTTCGGCACGCGGCAGGAGTTCGGTGCCACCTGTGCATTTTTGTGCAGTCAGCACGCAGGTTACATGACCGGACAAAATATCCTGCTCGACGGTGGTGCTTACCCCGGTACTTTTTAAAATGCGGTAGTTCCCGCCCATTCGTTCCTATTCATTCACAAGCGAGAATTCATGACCAAAGCAATCAGGATCAACAAAACTGGCGGACCGGAAGTGATGGAGTATCTGGATGTGGAGCTTGCGGCGCCGGGTCCGGGCGAGGCCTTGATTCATCAAATGGCGTGCGGCTTGAACTACATTGACGTGTATTTCCGTACGGGTTTGTATCCGCAGACTTTGCCGGCCGGCCTCGGCATGGAAGGCGCCGGTGTAGTGGCGGCTGTCGGTGAGGGTGTGACGCACGTCAAAGCGGGCGATCGCGTTGCCTATGCAGGCGGCCCGCCTGGTGCGTATGCAGAGTCGCGCGTATTGCCGGCCAAGGTGCTGGTTAAATTGCCAGCCTCTATCGATTTCGAGACTGGCGCCGCCATGATGTTGCAGGGATTGACGGCACAGTATCTGCTGCGTCGTACTTTCCGGCTGCAAGGCGGAGAAACGATTCTGTTTCATGCCGCCGCTGGCGGAGTCGGCCTGATCGCCTGCCAATGGGCGCGCGCGCTCGGCGTCACGATGATCGGCACCGTTGGTTCGGACGAAAAGGCAGCATTGGCCAAGGCACATGGCTGCACGCACACAATTAATTACAACACGGAAAATTTTGTCGAGCGTGTGAAGGAGATCACCAACGGCGCCGGTGTGCCGGTGGTGTATGACTCGATCGGCAAAGACACGTTTACCGGTTCGCTCGATTGCCTGTCGCCTATGGGCATGCTGGTCAGCTACGGCAACGCATCCGGCCCGGTACCGCCATTCAGCCTGACGGAACTGGCTTCGCGCGGTTCGCTGTTTGTCACTCGCCCGTCGGTATTCACCTATACTGCCAAGCGCGACGATCTGGAGCAGATGGCGGCTGAATTATTCGGCATGGTTGAAAGCGGCAAGATAAAACTCAGCATCAATCAGCGTTATGCCTTGAAAGATGTGGCGCAGGCACATATCGATCTGGAGTCACGCAAAACCACCGGCTCCACAATTTTGATTCCCTGAGGTGAAGCAATGCAAGAGTTAGATACAAGCGACAAGTCGCAGGCAGAAGAACAGTCGTCCGTTTCAGACGGTACGCCCAAATTCGGGCGCTTGTTGTTGTTGCTGGCATGTGCCGTCGCCTTGATTGTGGCAATTACTCTCGGTTCGCAGGCGTATTACACGCCTTGAATGCTGGCGCTGGATAGCGCGACAGTTTTTTCCGGCAAAAAAATGGCGGCTTGCATCAGCAAACCGCCATTTTCAATTGATGTGCTTGATCCGCTGCCTTGCTGCATGCGCGGATGCGCAGAAATATCGTCTTCCTATTCCTTGTCTTTAATTTCCAGATTCACGCGGCGCGGTACGCCGTTGCGCCCCGGGAAATCACTGAACGCGCTACGCACCATATACGGCATGGCGAATGCCATCGAGCCATTGCCGCCATCGCTGTTCACCGTGACGTCGTACAGTTTTTTGCCATCCTTGCTGCGTGTAATCAGAATATTGAGCTGACGCTGGAATATCTGGTATTGCACCTCGCGATATTGCGTAACCGGGCCGGGATACCAGAATGGATCGTAGTACGGACCGTAATAACCACGCCATCTTGGGCCGTAATAAGGGTAACCGTAGCCGTACGGCCAGTATGGATCTACAAGTACCGGTTCGATTGCGGTGACATCGCGAGCATCAATACTGTAATCCAGTGCAACCTTCAGATTGGCGCCGCGCGGGTTTTGCGCTTCGGCAAAGCCGAGGCGGCCCAGTTCCGTACGCACCAGATTTTCATAGCTGCGATATTCGAGATCGTTAGTCTGTTCGGACGTGCGGTCAAAAACATAGGTTTTATTCTGCAAATCAGCGGGCCATTCATGAAATGCAACGACATCGCTTCTAACGAATGAAGCGCAACCGCTCAATAAAGCACTAATTACAGCAATGAACACCCATAAACTGCGACGCATTTTTTATTCTCCTTGATGCTATACACACAGGATAACGGCACTGGTGAAAAGAATCGTTACATTTTGTAAATCCCATGCATTTTTTCTTTGTTGTCTATCTGGCTACGTCAGCAAACCGAATGCCTGTTTGCCGCGCCTTTACTATAGACACGCTACAGACAAGCAGATTCCATTTTCAATCCCATGATTGGTAAAATGGGCCTTTGCTTCACTCCCACCGAATCCTATTCCTATGCGCACTGACACATCCCCCGCGATTTATCGCAAAGATTACACGCCACCAAGTTATTGGGTTCGCACTGTCCAGATGGGGTTTGACCTCGATCCCGCCGCAACCAGCGTGGCAACGCGGATGACGCTGGAGCGTAATCCGGCCAGCAAGGAGCAGGCGCTGGTTTTATTTGGCGAAGAGCTGGAACTGGTGCAAATCCGCTTGAATGGTAAAACTTTGTCCAGCCGCGATTACGCGCTGAAAGAAGGTGTGTTGCGCATTCCGGTCGCGCTGGACCAGATCACGCTGGAAATAGAAACGCTGATCAGGCCGGACAAAAATACTTCGCTGATGGGTTTGTACGTCTCGAACGGCAATTTTTTCACCCAATGCGAAGCCGAAGGTTTCCGCAAAATCACCTACTTCCCCGATCGACCTGATGTGATGGCGCAATATACGGTCATGTTGCGCGCGGACAAGAAGACATATCCGGTCTTGCTGTCGAACGGCAATCTGATTGAAGAGGGCGACCTCGGCGATGGCCGTCACTATGCCTTGTGGGAAGATCCATTCAAGAAACCGTCCTATCTGTTCGCACTGGTGGCTGGCCAACTTGTGTGCCAGGAAGAAAAAATCAAGCTGCAATCCGGTCGCGAAGCCTTGCTGCAGGTATGGGTAGAAGACGGCAATCTGGACAAAACGCAGCACGCGATGGATTCGCTGATCAACAGCATACGCTGGGATGAGCGCCGTTTTGGCCTGGAACTGGATCTGGATAGGTTCATGATCGTGGCCGTCGGTGACTTCAATATGGGGGCGATGGAAAACAAGGGCTTGAATATTTTCAATACCAAGTATGTGCTGGCCAATCCGCGCATCGCAACCGATGTCGATTACGCCAATATCGAAGCGGTGGTCGGGCATGAATACTTCCATAACTGGACCGGCAACCGTGTGACCTGCCGCGACTGGTTCCAGTTATCGTTGAAAGAAGGCCTGACCGTGTTCCGCGATCAGGAGTTTTCCGCCGATATGATCGGCACCGACAGCGGCCGTGCCGTCAAGCGTATCGACGATGTGCGCGTGTTGCGCCAGGCGCAGTTTCCGGAAGATGCGGGCCCTATGGCGCATCCGGTGCGTCCCGATTCGTTTGTTGAAATCAGTAATTTCTATACCGTCACGATTTATGAAAAAGGCGCCGAAGTGGTGCGCATGTACCAAACGCTGCTGGGACGCGATGGGTTCCGCAAAGGTATGGATCTGTATTTCAAGCGACATGATGGGCAAGCGGTCGAATGCGACGATTTTCGCGCCGCGATGTCGGCGGCCAATGGGCGTGATCTGACGCAGTTCGAGCGCTGGTACAGTCAGGCAGGCACGCCGCGTGTGAAGGCGAAGACTGTCTACGACCCCGTGCAAAAGACGTATGACATCACTTTGTCGCAGTTTTGCGCGCCGACTCCGGGACAGGAAAGAAAGCAGTCGTTTCATATTCCTGTTGCATTGGGTTTGCTCGATAGCAGCGGCAAAGACATGCCATTGAAGCTTGACGGCGAAGTCGTCGCGACCGGCACGGTGGTGCTGGAATTGACTTCGGCGCAGCAAACTTTCCGTTTTACTGATGTGAGTGAAATGCCGGTGCCGTCCATGCTGCGCAATTTTTCTGCGCCTGTGGTGCTGGAATACGACTACAGCGAAGAAGAGCTGGCTTTCCTGATGGCGCACGATAGCGATGCCTTCAATCGCTGGGAGGCTGGCCAGCGTCTGGCGACACGTCGCCTGCTTGCATTGACGACTGCTGTACAGAAGTCGCATGCGCTGGATATCGATCCTGCATTGAGCGAGAGCCTGCGCGCGACCTTGAATGACAGGCAGCTCGACCCTGCTTTCCGCGAGACGGTACTGACCTTGCCGGCGGAAACGGTCATTGCCGAACAAATGGATGTCATCGATCCGCAGGCAATTCACACGGCGCGCCGCTTTTTGCGTCAGTCGCTGGCGCAAGCCTTGCGGTCGGATTTTGTTGGCGCATATCAATCCAGTCAAACCGACGGGCCTTACAGTCCTGATGCCGGTTCGTCCGGCAAGCGTGCATTGAAGAATCTGGCGTTATCTTATATAGCGGAGCTGGACGATGCTGATGCACACACGCTGGCTCAGGCGCAATGCGATGCCGCCGACAATATGACCGATCGCATGGCTGCTTTGTCGGCGCTGACGAATAGCCAGGCGCCGGGCAAGGCTGCGGCACTGGCCAGGTTCTATAGCGATTTCGAGCAGGAACCGCTGGTGATCGACAAATGGTTCAGTTTGCAAGCCATGGCGCGTACGGCCGATGTCGCTGCCGTGCGAGCATTAATGCAGCATCCGGCGTTTTCGATCAAGAATCCGAATCGTGCCCGCAGTCTGATATTCAGTTTCTGCAATGGCAATCCATCGCGTTTTCATGCTGCTGATGGCAGCGGCTATGCGTTTTGGGCAGAGCAGGTGATTGCGCTTGATGCAATCAATCCGCAAGTGGCGGCACGTCTGGCGCGCAGCCTGGATCGCTGGCGCAAATATGCGCCTGCCTTGCAGGAGAAGATGCAGGCGGCACTCAATCGTGTGGCGGCAGCCAAACTTTCCAAGGATACGAAGGAAGTGATCACGAAGTCGCTTGCAGCCGCCTAGTTCCCCTGTCCTTCTATATAGAGAAGCATACAATTGCCGGTTAAAACGGCAGTCAATGTAGTTTGATTAAGAGTAAAGGACGTTATGAAACGCATCAGCCTCACGCAATACCTGATAGAAGAGCAACGCCTGCATAACAACATCCCGGCGGAATTGCGCCTGTTGATCGAAGTTGTCGCCCGCGCCTGCAAAACCATTAGTCACGCCGTCGGCAAAGGCGCACTCGGTGAAGTGCTGGGCAGCGCACAGAGCGAAAACGTACAGGGCGAAGTGCAAAAAAAGCTCGACATCATTTCCAACGATATCTTGCTGGAAGCGAATGAATGGGGCGGTCATCTGGCAGCCATGGCCTCGGAAGAGATGGAAACCATCCATCCGATTCCAAACCGCTATCCGATGGGCGAATATCTTTTGCTGTTCGATCCGCTCGATGGCTCCAGCAATATCGATGTGAATGTATCTATAGGTACGATTTTCTCGGTATTGAAAGCAGCAGACGGCATGCATACGGCAAAAGAAGCCGATTTCCTGCAGGCAGGCAGCAAGCAGGTAGTTGCCGGTTATGCAGTATATGGTCCGCAAACCGTACTGGTGCTGACGACAGGCAACGGCGTGCAATGCTTTACGCTGGATCGTGAAATGGGCTCGTGGGTGATGACGCAGAAGAATATGCAAATCCCTGCGGATACCAAGGAATTTGCCATTAATGCGTCGAATGCACGCCACTGGCATGCGCCGGTCAAGCGTTATGTCGATGAAATGCTGGCAGGTACGACAGGGCCGCGCGGCAAGGATTTCAATATGCGCTGGATTGCCTCGATGGTGGCAGATGTGCATCGCATTCTTAACCGTGGTGGTGTTTTCATGTATCCGGCCGATGCGCGTGAACCGGACAAGCCAGGCAAGCTGCGTTTGATGTACGAGGCGAATCCAATGGCGTTTTTGGTAGAGCAGGCAGGTGGTGCGGCAACTGATGGTCAGCAACGTATATTGGATATCCAGCCGGAAAAGCTGCATCAGCGTGTGCCCGTGTTCCTTGGCTCCAAGAATGAAGTTGATCTGGTGACGAGTTATCACAAGACAAAGTAATGCTTCTGTATAGAGGCAAATCCTTTTGAATTAAAGCGTTCTTAAAAAGAATTGAAGTATTTTCCCGAAAGGGGTTGCAAAGGGTTTGGGTGCTTGCTATAGTTCGGCTCCC
>NZ_JBEBPO010000089.1:0-9670 GCF_040395855.1 Herminiimonas fonticola
CCTGTTCCAGTGCCTTCTTCAATAAACCGTAGCGAAACATCTGCGGCGTTTGTGCGGCCCACAGGTGTTCGCGTGCAACCGTGTGCGCGACGCGTCCTGATTCGTCCATGCGTTTCAGGGTATCGACCACCGGCACAGCCAGCAGACCACCTACTTCGTCGTCCTTCAGCGCCTGTATCAATTGGTCGATCAGCCCGTTGCTCAGCCCCGGACGGGCTGCATCGTGCACCAGCACCCAGTCGTCGTCGTCCATCCACTCGCGGGCCACATGCAGACCGTTCAGCACCGTCTGTTGCCGTGTCGCTCCACCGGCGCGCAATACCGTGATGCTGGAACGATGATCCGGCGACTCTGCCATGACGTCGTTGATATACCCATCCTCTGCGCTGACGACCACAAAGGTATGGCTGATGGCCGCCGTGCCGGAAAACGTATCCAGTACATGCCGCAGCATAGGCTTGCCGGCAATCGATAAGTATTGCTTGGGAATGCTGCCGCCGATGCGCGCGCCGATGCCGGCAGCAGGGATCAATCCGAAATAGCGGGGTAAAGTCATGTTGTGGTCGCTGGGAACAAGCGTGGTGCGCTCTGTTGTAGGGAAAACCTTGCGGGATTTGCGCACACGCCCAAGCGAAGAGAACTTCAAACAGGGGCTTGGTTTATAATCTCACCATAATTTTTCACTGTCAAATGAAGTGCGTGCGAACAAATTCGGACAAGCTCGGGCAAGTAGGGACAGTCTGAACAAGTCCGCCGGCACTTTTTGACCACCCTGACATTTTCAATGTCGCTATTTGATGTCATTCGACCTAAAAAAATCTCTCCCCAAACCTGCTTCGCGTTTTGTTCTGCCGGCTGTACACGGCTCGGCCGACGCTTATGTATTGGCACAGGCCGCAGCAGAACTGAAATCGCAAAAACGCATGCTGGCTGTTGTTGTAGCCAATGCCAGCGATGCACAGCGCCTGCTGACTGAAATTCCATGGTTTACCGGCGAAGGCCAGGAAAAGCCGCGCTGTCATCTGTTGCCCGATTGGGAAACCCTGCCCTACGATGCCTTTTCGCCGCATCAGGATCTGGTATCCGAACGTTTGGCAACGCTGTATGAAGTATTGAACGGCCAGTGCGACGTCCTGATCGTACCGGCCACCACTGCGCTGGTGCGCATGGCGCCGCCCGCCTTCCTCGCGTCTTACACCTTCTTTTTCAAGCAGGGCGAAACGCTGGATGAAGCGAAGCTGAAAGCGCAGCTGCAACTGGCCGGCTATACACCGGTCAAGCAGGTGATGTCGCCCGGCGAGTATTCGGTGCGCGGCGGCCTGATCGACATCTTTCCGATGGGTGCTGCGCTGCCGTACCGCATCGACCTGTTCGGCGACACGATAGACACCATACGCACCTTCGATGCGGATACGCAGCGTTCGCTGTATCCGGTCCGGGAAGTACGCCTGCTGCCGGCACGCGAATTCCCGATGGATGAAGAAGCACGCACCGCCTTCCGCGGCCGCTGGCGCGAAATTTTTGAAGGCGACCCGTCGCGTTCGATGATCTACAAGGATATCGGCAGCGGCATCGCCTCCGCCGGCATCGAGTATTATCTGCCGCTGTTTTTTGAAGAAACCAAAACGCTGTTCGACTATTTACCGACTGACACCACCTTTGCATTGGTCGGCGATATCGACGCCGCAATTCAGCGCTTCTGGGCCGATACGCAATCACGTTATCGCTTTCTCAAATCGGATCGCGAACGTCCGTTGCTGGCGCCGGAACAGATTTTTCTCAGTGATGAAAACTTCTTCACGCTGACGAAACCTTTCGGCCGCTGGATCATACAAAGCGAAGACGTCGCCTCGGAGTTGTCAGCTTCATTGCCGAACATCGCCGTCAACCGTCGTGCCGACGATCCGCTGGTCAATCTGCGTGCCTGGCTGCTGCAAACCGACAAGCGTGTGCTGATCTGCGCCGAAAGCAACGGCCGTCGCGAAACACTGCAGCAGTATTTCAACGAATACGATCTGGCACTCACGCCGGCGGATGGCTTTGCCGATTTCAGCACCGCCTCGGCCAAACTGATGCTGGGCGTGGCGCCCATGCACGCCGGCTTTGAACTGGGTGAAGCGCTGGGCAACTTGGCGTTCATCACCGAAACCGAGTTGTACGCCGGCTCCGGCCGTCGCATCGGCAGCAAGAAGCAGGAAGGCGCAACGCAAGTCGAATCGATGGTGCGCGATCTGTCCGAGCTCAAGATCGGCGATCCTGTCGTGCACATCAATCACGGCATAGGCCGCTACATGGGCCTGACCAGCATGGATCTGGGCGAAGGCGAAACCGAATTCCTGCATCTGGAATACGCGAAGGACACCAAGCTCTACGTACCTGTTTCGCAACTGCATGTGATCTCGCGTTATTCCGGCGCCTCGCCCGACGATGCGCCTTTGCATGCGCTCGGTTCCGGCCAGTGGGAAAAAGCCAAACGCCGCGCCGCTGAAAAAATCCGCGATACCGCCGCCGAACTATTGAATCTGTACGCCCGCCGCGCCCTGCGCGAAGGTCACAGCTTTGAATACTCGGCACACGATTACGCAGCCTTTGCCGAAAGTTTCGGCTTTGAAGAAACCGTCGACCAGGCTGCTGCCATCAATGCCGTGATCCAGGACATGACCAGCGGAAAACCGATGGACAGGTTGATTTGCGGCGATGTCGGTTTCGGCAAAACCGAAGTCGCCTTGCGCGCCGCCTTCGTCGCCGTACTCGGCGGCAAGCAGGTGGCGATCCTGGCGCCGACAACTTTGCTCGCAGAACAGCATGCGCAAACCTTTGCCGATCGTTTTGCCGACTGGCCGGTGCGTATCGCCGAACTGTCGCGCTTCCGCAGCAGCAAGGAAATCACGCAAGCGATGAAAGGCATGGCGGACGGCACGATAGATATCGTGATCGGCACGCATAAATTATTATCGGCCGACACCAAGTTCTCACGCCTTGGCCTGGTCATCATCGACGAAGAACATCGCTTCGGTGTAAGACAGAAGGAAACGCTGAAAGCACTGCGTGCAGAAGTCGATGTATTGACGCTGACCGCTACACCGATTCCGCGTACCTTGGGCATGGCGCTGGAAGGCTTGCGCGACTTCTCCATCATCGCCACGGCACCGCAAAAACGTCTGGCCATCAAGACCTTCGTGCGCAGTGAAAACACGTCAGTGATACGTGAAGCCTGTCTGCGCGAATTGAAGCGCGGCGGCCAGGTTTACTTCCTGCACAACGAAGTCGAGACCATCGAAAACCGCAAGGCGATGCTGGAAGAACTGATGCCGGAAGCGCGCATCGGCGTCGCGCACGGCCAGTTGCATGAACGCGATCTGGAAAAAATCATGCGCGATTTCGTCGCACAGCGTTTCAACATTTTGCTGTGCACAACGATCATCGAAACCGGTATCGACGTGCCAACCGCCAACACCATCATCATGCACAGAGCCGATAAATTCGGTCTCGCGCAATTGCATCAATTACGTGGCCGCGTCGGCCGTTCGCATCATCAGGCCTATGCATATCTGCTGGTGCACGATGTGCAGGGCTTGAGCAAGCTGGCACAACGCCGCCTCGATGCAATTCAGCAAATGGAAGAATTGGGCAGCGGCTTCTATCTGGCGATGCACGATCTGGAGATACGCGGCGCTGGTGAAGTGCTGGGTGACAATCAATCCGGTGAAATGACCGAGATCGGCTTCCAGCTCTATTCCGACATGTTGAACGAAGCGGTACGTTCGCTGAAGAATGGCAAGGAACCTGATCTGGCGGCACCGCTGGCCACCACGACCGAAATCAATCTGCATGTGCCTGCACTGCTGCCGAGCACCTACTGCGGCGACGTGCACGAGCGGCTATCGATCTACAAGCGCCTGGCAAATTGCAAAACGCAGGATGCCGTGAACGACCTGCAGGAAGAATTGATCGACCGCTTCGGCAAGCTGCCGGATGCAGCACAGGCGCTGGTGGAAACGCACAGGCTGCGCGTGGCAGCAGTGCCGGTCGGCATCATCAAGATAGACGCGCATGCAGAATCTGCGACCCTGCAGTTCGAGCCGAATCCGCCTATCGATGCAATGCGCATCATCGAACTGATACAAAAAAATCGCCACATCAAGTTGAGCGGTCAGGATAAATTGCGTATTACCGCGAACATGCCCGACCTCACCGCGCGCGTACTCCAGATCAAGAACACGATACGCGCACTGCTAACATAACGATCCATCTTTAACCGACATCACCATGAATCTGATTTTGCAAGGCCTGAGCGTACAACGTCACATCGTCGAACAGATCGCCGGTCTGGCCCGCCCGCGCACGATCGTCGCCATCGGCGAGCATGCCTATCGCTGTGTCGATGTCAGTTACAACGATGAGGTGAAATCGCAAATTGATATGGCGGCATGGGCGGCAAAACTTGATTACGCATTCATAGAGCGCAGCCGCTCGCTATCCGACTTCGGGCTGCTTGCCATGGATATGGATTCGACGCTGATCACAATCGAATGCATAGATGAAATTGCCGATATGCAAGGTTTGAAACCGCAGGTTGCAGAAATCACCGAAGCCGCCATGCGCGGCGAAATCGAATTCAAGGAAAGCCTGACGCGTCGCGTCGCCCTGCTCAAGGGTCTGGATGCCAGCGCACTGCAGCGCGTCTACGACGAACGCCTGGCCCTGTCGCCAGGTGCTGAAAAAATGCTCGCGGCGATCCAGACGGCTGGCATGAAAACACTATTGGTATCCGGCGGCTTCACCTTCTTCACCGATCGCATGAAGCAGCGCCTCGGGCTTGATTACACGCATTCCAACGAACTTGAAATCGTGGATGGCAAACTGAGCGGCCGCGTCATAGGCGACATTGTTGACGGAGCAGAAAAGAAAGCGACGGTTGAACGCGTATGCAAGGAATTGGATATCGCGCCGCGCCAGGCTATCGTCATGGGCGACGGCGCCAACGATTTACGGATGATGAGCATTGCCGGATTGTCGGTGGCGTTTCGCGCCAAACCGGTGGTGCGGGCACAAGCGGACATGGCTTTGAATTTCGTCGGTCTGGATGGAATCCTGCAACTATTTTCCAACTAACTTATCCAATCTCCCAAGCCTGAAATACTTTCCCCGTTTCATTTATTTCTGCAAGTAAAAAGAACTTACAACATCAATTCTCATCCACATCAAAATATTTCATTGATAGGTTAATTTTTTGCATCAATACGCTGTGAAGCGACTGCTATCGTACCGTGCCTTCCGCTGCGACGATCAGCGAGGATAAAAAAACAGTGACCCTGATCAAAGGAAAAAAACATGATATGGCAACAGATCTACGATCCGCTTAACAGCTTCGCATTCTCTACACTGGCAGCCGGCATTCCGGTTGCAGTGCTGCTGGCAGCGCTGGCATTCTTCCACATGAAAGCCCACCTGGCTGCCGGCTTGGCGCTGGTGGTCGGTATCGGCATTGCCGCTGTCGTCTTTGGCATGCCTGTGGCAATGGCCGGCAAGGCGGCTGGTTACGGTATTGCAGCGGGTCTGTTCCCGATCGGCTGGATCGTGCTGAACATCATCTTCCTTCATCGCTTGACCACGCTGAATGGCTACTTCAAGGTATTGCAGAACAGCATAGGCGGCATCACCGAAGATCGTCGCCTGCAGTTGCTGCTGGTTGCCTTCTGTTTCGGCGCGTTCTTTGAAGGTGCTGCAGGTTTCGGCACCCCGGTTGCCGTCACCGGCGCCATCCTGATCGGCCTTGGCTTCTCGCCTTTGGCTGCTTCCGGCTTGGCACTGATCGCCAACACCGCACCGGTTGCATACGGCGCGCTCGGCGCACCAGTCATTGCGCTGGCCTCTGTGACCGGCATCGACGTACTGCATCTGTCTGCAATGATCGGACGCCAATTGCCTTTCTTCTCGGTACTGGTACCGTTCTGGCTGATCTGGGCATTTGCCGGTTTCCGCGGCATGCGTGAAATCTGGCCGGCGATTCTGGTGGCTGGCGTATCGTTTGCCGTACCACAATTTCTGGTTTCGAATTATCACGGCCCGTGGCTGGTTGACGTCATTGCCGCCATCGTGTCGATGGGTGCGCTGACCCTGTTCCTGAAAGTATGGCAACCAAAGAAAATCTGGACCTCGACGGCCCTGCGCAATCGCAACGACAATTCCAAGGACGACATCAAGGATGAGCCTGTAACCGCGGACAATACTGCAACTGCCAACATTACCGTTGCCAAATCGTGGATGCCTTGGGTGATTCTGTCTGTCTTCGTGTTTATCTGGGGTACACCATTCTTCAAGAAGGCGATTGATGCGGTCTGGTCCTGGAAATATGCAATTCCCGGCCTCGACAGGATGGTCATGAAAATGCCGCCAGTAGCCAAGGAGCCATTCGTCGAAGCTGCCGTATATAACTTCAACATTCTGTCGATGGCCGGCACCGGCATTCTGGTTTCTTCCATCGTGGCAGGTGCGTTGATGGGTTACTCTTTCCGCCGCATGCTCAAGGAATACTGGCACACCATCGTGCTGGTACGGTATTCACTGATGACGATTTGCGCGATGTTCGCTGTCGGTTACCTGAGCAAATACGCGGGTCTGGATGCAACCCTCGGCCTTGCATTTGCACACACCGGCGCGTTCTATCCGATGTTTGGTACCCTGCTCGGCTGGCTGGGCGTGGCGCTGACCGGCTCTGACACTGCAGCCAACGTGCTGTTCGGCAGCCTGCAAAAAACGACTGCTGAACAATTGGGCCTGCCACCTGTCCTGATGGCTTCGGCTAACAGCGCCGGCGGCGTGATGGGCAAGATGATCGATGCGCAATCGATTGTGGTCGCCTCTACCGCGACCAAATGGTATGGCCACGAGGGCGATATTCTGCGCTACGTGTTCTTCCATTCGATCGCCCTAGCCATCCTGGTCGGCTTCCTGGTAACGCTGCAGGCTTATGTGATTCCATTCACTTACATGGTTGTCAAATAAGAAAAGCAGTAGATACAAAAACGGGCCCTTTGCGGGCCCGTTTTTTTTGGTCATTTTTCCGGATGCATAGGCAAACGATCAGGTGCACCATGCATTTGCATCCGCTCTGCCCGGGCTTGATCGTTTAAAATGTTGACGAGCGGAACTTCATTTCCATTTGTGCATCTGATTGACTGCACACTCACAAGGACTCGCCCATGACTCAAGAACTCGTTTTAGACAGTCCGTTGCAATCGGCAAAAAACCTCGCGTGGTGGTTGTATATTGCGCACGCTGCCAGCCTGATTTTTTCACTCGGCGTATTTTCCTTCATCCCGCTGATCATCAATTACGTCAAGCGGGCAGATAGTGCCAACACCTTTGTCTACAGCCATCACGGCTGGCAGATCCGCTCCTTCTGGTGGTATCTGGTATGGATGACGCTGGGCGGCATCCTGTTCATGACCTTTATCGGCATACCACTCGCCTTCCTGGTCTGGACTGTTGCATGGTTGTGGAAACTGTATCGGCTGATCAAGGGCATCGTGGACTTGAACGACAACAAGACCATGCCCTGACGATATTCCCCTCATAAAAAAAGCATCCATCCGGATGCTTTTTTATTCATGATTTTTGCTTTCATCCAATCTTCAATGAGCTTGAGCGCTGATCCAGGCACGGAAATCAACACGCGCTTCCCATAGGGGCAAGACAGGTTTGCTTTCCCGCTTGAATTTACTTATGCTGTAAAACAAAGACGGAATGAATCGCCGCCTGAGTTATGGCAATTCGCAGGAAGTTGAAAAAACAGACCTTGGCAACATCAGTCATTAATCCAATCACTTGCTTCATTCATCGCGATGAATACTTTTGGTCCGAGACAGGTTGACGCATCCAGCTGGCGCCGTTGGGTCAGCGAAGCATTGCACTTGTCCAGCAAGCATTTCGTACTGAATGTCGCCCTTGTTCTTTTCACACTGGGCGTGGCCAGCCAGTTCCCTGCGCTGGTGCTGACGATTATTTCTCCCGTCCTGGTTGGTGCTTTTGTTCTTGTCGCATATAGCGCGGATTCATCCGAATCGATTGTAAAGGTGCTGAAATCGTCGCCCTTTTCCCTGTTGCGCATATTTCTCTGTTCCGCCGCAACGGTATTAACGCTGAGCATGGCGATGCTCGTCATTCTTCATATTGTTCAAAGTACCGCTATTCCTTCCGGGCAGCCGTCTGTCTATATTGAGAAATCGTATGAAATAAGTGAGTTCATGGCCGGATCGAAGGCGCTGTTTTCCATCGGCCTCTGGTTGCTGGTGATCCTGCCCTGGTTTGCGATCCCGCTTATCGTATGCACCGATCTTCCGCTCAGGCTGTGCCTGGATCACACCTTCAAGGCTTTCAATCAAAACAAATTCGTCGTGATCGTGGTCTTTGTCTGCGCCGTGTGCTTGATGGCCGGTGCCTTGTTCCACGGCCTGACCGTGGTGCCGCTGTACCCTATTCTGGGTGGCATTCTGTACGCATCCTACCGACACATTTTCCTCGGCTTGCCGCCGCTGGAAACCGCCAGTGAAAAAGTAAAACTGCCGCGCTTCGTGCGCAGCCTGCAAGGCAAATAAAAAGGCATCCACAAGGATGCCTTTTTATTACAGTGCGTCAAACGCCTGTTTGAGATCGTTTATCAAATCATCAGGGTCTTCCAGGCCGATATTAAGCCGCAGCAATTGTCCCTGATGCGGCCAGTTCTGCCGCATATGCTGCATCCGATACGGCACGCACAGGCTGTTGGCGCCGCCCCAGCTGAAACCTATCTTGAACAGTTTCAGGCTATCGACAAAACGATCCGTCTGCGCTTCTGTGTAACGTGCATCGAACAGGATGGAAAACAATCCACCGGCACCACTGAAATCACGCTTCCATATTTCATGTCCCGGACATTCCGGCAATGCCGGATGCAGGACGGTCGCAATCTGCGGCTGGGTCTGCAGCCAGGCCGCAACCTTGCGCGCCGCTGCATCGTGCGCCTCGAAACGCAGTTTCATGGTCGGCAAACTGCGCAGCACCAGATAGCTGTCATCGGCACTCACGCCGAAACCCAGTCGCATATGCGCCAGTTCCAGCCTGTGATTCAAGGTCTGATCCCGCGTGATAACTGCACCCATCAACACATCCGAACCACCGGATTGATACTTGGTCAGCGCCTGCATCACGATATCGACGCCCAGATCGAAAGCACGCAGTGCAATCCCGGCCGACCAGGTATTGTCGAGCGCAACCAGTACGCCTTTCGCATGCGCTGCCTGGCAAATGGCAGGAATGTCCGGCACCTCCATCGACACCGAGCCCGGCGCTTCGGTCCAGATCAGTCGGGTATTGGGCTGGATCAGGTCGACGATGCCTTTGCCGATCAGCGGATCGTAGTAACGCGCAGTAATACCGAAATCATGCGCCAGCCAGTTGGCCAGTTCTCGATTCGGGTTATAGACGTTATCCGGGATCAGTACATCGTCGCCACTTTTGAGAAAGGCGAAATCGACCATCGCAATCGCCGACAAGCCGCTGGGCGCCAGCAGACAACGCTTGCCGTCTTCTATGGCTGCCAGCCGTGCTTCCAGCGTGAAGGTCGTCGGCGTGCCGTGCAAGCCGTAGGTATAAGCCGTCTTGTCCTGCCAGTTGCGCGAGCGCATGC
>NZ_JBEBPO010000090.1:0-9310 GCF_040395855.1 Herminiimonas fonticola
AATCAACATCTAGGGATATATGAATGTCCGCTTTCGAAGGCGGATTCAATCGGTGAGAACACTAAAAGCTATGTAAATAGCATGAATGTGCAATGACTCGCCTGCCGATGCTGCCCAATAGCCGCATCGGGGAATTGCTGTCGCATCACTGGATATCGGCCGACTATTCTTTGCCATCATGGGAAGGGCAAGTCCAAACCGAGCTTCCTGGCAAGGACGAAGGTGATGAATCCCAAGCCCAGGAGCGCTAGCACGAAGACTGCAGCCACCTTGCCGCCCGTGCGTAGCAGCGCGCGCTTCTCCTTCTCCTTCTTCCCTTGATCGTAATGCCACTTGATGGCGAAGAACATGCCCGTACCGAGCACGAGAGCCTTGAACGTAACGAAGACTATAGGAGTCCATTCCATCATTTTGAGTATTTCCAGGCTGTTACTTGACACTACCTATCGTGAGGAGCACTACCTCAAAACGCTGCATGACATCTCAATCGAACTCGGTTTATTCTAGATTAAGCAAACAGCAATCAACATTGGACATAAAGCCCTAGGACATAATGTCCTTATTGCATTATTAAACCTTCTGCCTCACGAATTTGAGGTGCCAGACCCAATCTCAGACTCGCTGCGAGCTCCTCCAAGCCTGGAAGGCGTTGGGCTGCAGGCAACCAAGAATTGCGTCGACTGTTTAGCTCTCCAATCAGTCGCGGAACGAAATTCTTGTTGACCCAGGCACTCCCCAAATCTGACTCGAACCATTATCTGCAAAGTACATACGCAGTTTTTTGATCAAGCAGCTAACCTTGCAGAGAGGCGCTTAGGTAAAAAGACGACCAGACCCGTAAGCGGTCTGGTTCGTAGTAGGGAATGCTCAGGGAGCCACAGAATACAAAGGGCCTAGTTGAAAAACTAGGCCCTTTTCTTTTGCCCACTCTGTTGCCATCACCGCCGCTTCAGTCCATGCTGTTCGTTTGGTACGCAAAGACAAGCCCTATCCAGAATTAAAACGGGCAATCACTACTACCGTAAAATCGTTCGCCGCTGATTGGATGATCGAACTCCACGGTCGTAGCGTGTAATAGAAGCCTATCAGCCATCTGCTGAGTTTCTGGAGTGCCGTAGAGATCACAACCCAGAATGGGATGCCCAATGCCTGCACTATGGATTCGCAACTGATGGGTACGCCCTGTAAGAGGCGTGAACACTACCCGGGTAGTGTTCGGTCCGCTCTGTCGATCCAGAACCTGAAAATGGCTGCTGGCAGCCTTGCCTGTCGTCAGACAGATTTTTAGTTTCGGGAAATTGACCGGGTCTTTGGCAATCGGTAGTTCGATATCACCTGCATCTGAATTGAGTCGCCCGGCCAGCACCGCCTGATAGGTCTTGACCACAGTGCGCGACTGAAATTGTCGATTGATATTCGCCGCGACTACTTTGTTGAGGGCAATAACCAACAAACCAGAAGTACCAAAATCAAGTCGATGCAACATCAGCGCCGTCGGGAACTGCTGCGTCAGACGATAATGCACCGAATCCAGATTGAGCGGATTTTTCCCCGACAGAGACAACAGCCCGCTGGGCTTATTGATCAGTAATAACGCCTCATCCTGATAGAGGATTTCAATGTCATCGACACAGGGCGGTGCCACAAAGGTATCTATGCGAGCGGTCATTATTGCGAATCGTTCCTTGATCTGATCAAACGTCGGCAAGACGGCTTGCTCATTACTGCTGAACAGCTATAAGAATTAACTGGATTGAGATGCATCTTACAGAAAATATCTACTGATACGACTATTTGAAAACCGAGCCATCGAATACAAAAGGGCTTACGTGCAAACGTAAGCCCTTTTTCATTTCCGCTTCGCTATCTTCAAACTACAAAGTCAACGAAGACTAAACTTCGGTTCGTACTTTTTTAGAAACGGTAACCAACACCGACGCCGATCAGCCATGGATCGATTTTCACTGCGCTGAGTTGTCCTGCTGCTGTACGGACATCGCTTCTGATCTGCACTTTTTTCACATCCAGATTCAATGACCATTTTTTATCGATCTTGAAATCGACACCTGCTTGCAATGCCAGGCCGACACTGCTGCTTTCAAGTTGGGCAGCGCCGCCAAGCAGTTTGACGCTGGAGATACGCGTGTAGTTAATACCGGCACCGACATATGGGCTGACCGTTTTTTCTGGCGAGAAGTGATACTGCATCGTCAGCGTCGGTGGCAAATTTTTGAACGTACCGATTTCTGCACCATCCAGCGATACCTTGCGTTTTTGCGGGTAGGTCAATATCAGCTCTGCCGCCCAATTAGGCGTGAAGAAATAACTGATGTCGAGCTCCGGCATGGTTTTGGAATTGATGGTCAAACGATTTGCAGCGCCAACGCCGCCGACAGGATCAGATTTATTTGCCGGATCGAGATGGACGGCACGCACGCGTACCAGCCAGGAACCTTCTTGTGCTTGCTGCGCAAAAACTTGCGAACTGAGTGCTGTCAAAGAACATAATGCGAGTACCAATACTGATTTTTTCACACTTACTCCGTAGTTGATTAGAACGATACCAAGGTATCGCATCAACTTTTCCGGAGTTTGATCTCGATCAAATCATCATCATCCAACTGCTCAAATAGTAGGCAGCTCTATGAATATGTGCACAAAAAATAGTCAATAAAATATGCGTACATTATGCATATATATCTTTGCGTGTTAAAGGCACGGCAGGCTCGGTGCCGCCCGGATTGGATGCAAGTATCTGGTAAATACCGGTACCGCCTGCCTCGAATTCCAGCGCACAGGCTGCCATATACAGACGCCAGACGCGATAAGCCGATTCGCTGACATATTCGAGCGCTTCTTCACGACGCGCTTCCAGCCGGCTGACCCAATGCCTGAGTGTGAGTGCATAGTGCGGGCGCAGCGCCTCTACATCATGAATTTCAAAACCTGCTGCTTCCATCCGGTGCTGGATATTGCTGACCGTATCCAGTTCGCCATCCGGGAATACATAGCGATTGATGAATTCGGTATCGATCGTGCGTTGCCAGCCTTCTTCATCATGCGTAATGCCGTGATTGAGGAAAAGTCCACCGGGGCGCAAGACGCGCTTGATGGTCGCGTTATACAAGGGCAGATTTGCCAGCCCTACGTGTTCAAACATGCCTATGCTGGAAATCTTGTCGTACACCGCCTCGCCTTCCAGATCGCGATAATCGCGCAGCTCCACTGTCACCAGATCGCCCAGCCCTTCAGTCTGAATACGCGCCTGCGCATACTCGTACTGCTTCTGACTCAGGGTGATGCCATGCGCCCGTACGCCGTAATGGCGCGCCGCCCAGCACACCATAGCGCCCCAGCCGCAACCAACATCAAGGAAGCGTTCACCGGCCCTCAGACGCAACTTGCGGCAGATATGATCGAGCTTGTGTTCTTGCGCCTGCTCCAGCGTATCGTCCTTCGATTCGAAGTAGCCGCATGAGTAGACCATCTGCTTATCGAGCCACAATTTATAAAACAGGTTCGATACATCGTAGTGGAATGCGATGGCGGCCTGGTCGCTGCCTTTTGAATGGCGATGCGAAAAATTCCCGGCATCGAATGGCGTGCCCGTCAGACTTTTCGGCTTTGCCGGCAAACGCCAGGCATCGCGCAACAGTGCCCAACGCACGGCCAGTGAAAAATCAAAAGACTGAAAGTATTGTTTCAATCCCAGCGCAGCGTACAGATCTCCTTCCACATCGATCAAGCCGTTGATGTAGGCATCTGCCAGCGGCAATGGGCTGCGGCTGAATATCAGCCGGCGCAGGACAACTGTGTCCTTGAGCAGCAGCGTGAATGCGGGCGTGCTTACTTCAATATGATTGTCAGCCAGCAGGCGAACGCCGGTCGTACCGGGGAAATTGCGCAACAGGTGCTTCAGAATGCGTAGCGCCGCATCGGATTGCCCGGCTTCCGCTGTGTTCGATGACATGAAGGAACCGGTAACGAGATTATTGTTTCGATCATTCATTGCTGTCGCCCTATCTGAACAATTGTGATGGGTGCCCATATTTGAAAGCCGATAGGGCAAGGATAAAACACTGCACGCAGCAGCGATCCGATACGCACAGGTATCAGGAAGACTGATGGAACATGGAGTAAGAAAACAGATG
This sequence comes from Herminiimonas fonticola, assembly GCF_040395855.1. Classification (GTDB taxonomy): domain Bacteria; phylum Pseudomonadota; class Gammaproteobacteria; order Burkholderiales; family Burkholderiaceae_D; genus Oxalicibacterium; species Oxalicibacterium fonticola_A. The sequence continues at coordinate 4,152 of NZ_JBEBPO010000090.1, forward strand.
TGCCGCTGTCGTATGCACAGACAATGGCTGCAAGGATCCTGCAGTTCGCGAAGCGCGCAGCAGGTATTGCCGTGAATGCGAATCAGATTTCATGTAACTTTCCCTCTTGTACAAAGTAGAAAATCAGTTACGCCTATCCAAACCGACTGAAGACACCTTCACCAAGGTGTTCAAAATAATGCCAACCATCCTGCATGAGTCATGATCTTGCAAAGCTTATGCCTTGTACGATCACGTCCGCATGCAGGCCCTACCGGAAATTACTTGCGATTGCTGTCTATATCGGCCAGGCATTCCCGACCTTTTTGCGTAATATCGAAACCGCCACCTGCCTCGGTTGCAACAATATGACCCTTTTTGCCCAGAAAGGTTGCCACGTCGGATTTAAGCACTGCCTGCGAGTCATTGGCAATGGCGCGCAAACCTTCAATACAGGCTTTGACAAACAAGGTCTGCTTGCCTTTATCCGTCAGGGCAAGGCTGCCGTCTTTTGCATATGCAATATATTTGAGACCGGTCAGGCGCTTGGTATTGCGCGCCACGCAGGCCGATGGCCGCCCCTGTCGCGGCCCTGCAACGATCTGCTCCAGCGCATCAAATTCATCCGTTGTTAAATCCCCACCCATACACACTTCCCATCTTCATTCATGTTGACGCCGCCGGATGACGAACGCTTAAAATCGCGGCAAATCAGCCAAAGTCCGGCCCGGCACATCGTGATCGATCGTATCGATATCCTCAATACCATGCTGGTGAATGACAATATGAACCCTAGGTCCCAGCACCATATCGCCTCCGACCCTGAATGCCGTTGCCACTTCATCGCCAAAATGCAATGCATCGACCACCAAATTAACATCTTGCTCTGTAGTAACGGCCTCCCAGCCAGGAGAACCGTCGCCCTTGCGCCGCCCGCGTCCCCACCGCACCATTTCCACCCTATCGCCTGCATCGTTAAACCGGACTGCCTCAATCAAATGAACTGACATCAATCTCTCTCCGTAAAAATATGGGCGACTTTTCCGCCCTCATGGTACCGCGCCCCGTCAGTTGGCGGCAACAGAGGCGCTTATTCATCAAGTGGATTTGTTAAATCAAAAAATAAGTGAATATTGCAATACGTCGTATTGTGAAGCGCTCACTCCATCTCACAGCCAGTAATATATTGCCTAATTACAAGTTTTCTTCTATCTTCTCTTTGCACTGATATCCCATATCTATGGGATATCAGCGGATGTTGCGAATGACTACACTAGCTAGCCAGCAACAATCCAGAACTGGCATCATCGTTATTCAAAATAACGGCCAACAATCGTACTCAAAGAAGTACGTGTTGCGCGTATAAAAATAAAAGTTTTCTTTTGACGGTTCCATTTAAAACCCTCATTTCAATTCCGGAATTTCATATCGTTCATCCAGGAATCCGTACAGATTTGCCTTTTGCAACCATAGTCGACTGCCCTCTTTCCGCCTCCCTCTCCGAAAATCTACGTTCGCCTATCCATTGTCATGCTCGGGAAAATTTCAGGAGATTATCCGCACCATAGAATGACAAGGGGCGCTTTCATTCGGCGCAATCTCCGTTACATCGTGCTGTGGCCACTACTGGCCCTGTTGCTGACCTTGCTGCTGTGGAGCATCATGTTTTCCAAACTGGCAAGCGATAAAAAACAGCTGGAAGAGAACGCAGCAAAACAAGCCATTTCAATTTCAAGCGCGTATGCGCAATACCTGACCAGAACCATAGAACAACTGGATCTGCTGGCGCAGCAAATCAAATACAGCTGGGAAAAATCCAATGGCTCTTTGAATTTCGAGAAAATGAGTCAAAGCGGTTTACTCAATACTCCTCAATTTGCATCGCTTGCGATTTACAACGAAAACGGCGACCCGGTCACGGCCACGCTTCCCATCGTCAGAATGTTTACTGTCAAGGATCGCGCATATTTTCAGTTTCACAAAGAAAACGCATCCGGTGCGCTACGCATCGGTGGCCCCGTCATCGGCCGGCTCAGCAACGAAAAAATCATACAAGTCACACGTCGGATTGAAAAAGAAGGCGGTGTATTCGGTGGCGTCCTGGTGATGGGTATAGCACCGGAATTCTTCACACTATTTTCCGATGACAAGGTGCTCGGGCAAAACGGCATCCTTGCCTTTATCGGCGAAGATGGCGTTGAGCGTATTTCCAAAATCGGCAATGAACAGCGCGATAGTCCTGTTCTTCATATGCCTGCTGTTACCAACAAAAATCTCGATCCTGCAAGCAACAGCGCGCAGCCATTCTTCGACGGCAGAATACGTTTCACCGCAACGCAAAAACTGAACGCTTATCCATTTTTTGCGCTGGTAGGACTGGATCGTGAAGATATATTCCTGTCGTATGAACGCAATCTGCACATGTACCGCGAAATTGCGATTGCCGGCAGCGGCCTGCTATTTCTGTTTTCCATCATCGCAATGCTGATGTCCATCCGCCTGGCATGGCGCAAACAACAGGCTAAAACCATCCAGGAAACATATCGCCTTGCCACGGAAGGCGGCAACGAAGGGTTTTACATATTGCTTTCCGAGCAGGACCGGTATGGCTTCATTACCGATTTCCAGGTCGTCGATTGCAATGAAAAAGGCGCTTCCTTTTTCGGGCTTGGGAAAGACAAATTTCTCGGCGCCAAAATATCCGATTACTACACCGACGATTATTTCGAGCGCGTCATGAATACTTATCGCCTCGCAATGGAAAAAGGATTTTACGAAGACGACTATCGCATCCCGGAAGGAAGTCCGATCAAGGCGGAATGGGTGCAAAGAAAAATCGTTCGCGCCGAAAATGGTCTGGCCATTACCTTGCGCGATATCAGCGAATCCAAACGTCATGAGCGCGAGATGTCGCGCCTGGCGACTGAAGATGGCCTTACCGCCCTGCCGAATCGCCATTGGTTATTGAACTATTTACCGGGCGCGCTGGCCACTGCCCAATCGAACGCCACGCTACTTGCCATACTCTTCATCGACCTGGACGACTTCAAGAATGTCAACGACACCCTCGGTCATTCGGCCGGCGATCAATTGCTGCGCGCGGTGGCGGCGCGCCTGAAATCCGTGGTGCGCTCTAGTGACAAGGTGATCCGGATCGGCGGCGATGAATTTACCGTCGTGCTGGAGGCCATACACAGTGAAGAAGAAGTGGCCCACATCGCATATGCCATTAACCATGTTTTGCAGGAACCATTCGATCTTTCACGCGATACGAGCGCACAGAAAAACAGGATAGGCGCCTCGATCGGTATCAGCATGTTCCCGCGCGACGGCGGTGACATCGAGACCCTGATCAAGAACGCAGATATCGCAATGTACGCGGCCAAGACAAATTGCAAGGGACAGTTCCGCTTCTACGACCGCATGCTGTATGAAAGCATACGGATGCGACTCAATACCGAACAGGAACTACTGCTCGCCCTCAAGGAAGATCAATTCCTGATCCACTACCAGCCCCGTGTTGCCGCATCGTCAGGCACATTACTCGGCATGGAAGCCTTGATCAGATGGCAGCATCCAACACGCGGTTTGGTTATGGCCCATGATTTTATTGGCCTGGCGGAAGAAACCGGCGTGATCAATGCCATCGGCGCCATCGTCATCGACAAGGTATGCGCAGACCTTGCTGCATGGCTGGCGCAGGGAATCCACGCGGTGCCGGTTTCGGTCAATATATCTGCTCATCAGTTCAGCGATGGCAAGGTCAAGAACCTGCTTGCAGAAAATCTGAAAAAACATGAAATTCCAGCCGCCATGCTGGCAATAGAATTGACCGAATCAGCCATGATGCGCAACGTCGGCGATATTTTTGAAGAACTGTCTGCCATCAGCAGAATGGGAATCAAAATGTCGATAGACGATTTTGGCGCCGGATATTCATCCCTGCCGCTATTGCAGAGGCTGGACCTGCACGCGCTCAAAATCGATCCGGCGTTTACTGCGCAATTGGGCAGAGGACAGGATGGCGAAATCTTCTTCACTGCAACGATAGCAATAGCACAGGCACTGGGCTTGCGCGTGGTTGCCGAAGGTGTGGAAACGGCGGAGCAACTCCAGATATTGCAAACGCTGGCTTGCGATGAAATTCAGGGCAACTATATTGGATTGCCCTTGCCCGCTATCGAAGTTACAGCATTGATTCGCAAGCAGAATCTTTTCCCATGATTCGGTAGTGCAACGCCCTTCCGTACAAGTCCGTCATTCCCCTCTGAACGCGTGGTCGAAGCTATAATGTTCGCTGCAGCGAGTCTCCCATTATTTTCGCTTGCGCCACTATTTTTTCCTGCATCTGCGATCAGCGATGCGTTCCTGTTGAAAGAGTGAATCTGCACCATGAATACTGCACGTCCTATCGTTCTCTGTCTCTCCGGCCATGACCCTAGTGGTGGCGCCGGCTTGCAAGCCGACATCGAAGCCATCATGGCGCAAGGCTGTCATGCCGCGCCCACCGTCACTGCACTCACAGTACAAAACTCGGTAGACGTATTGGACTTCCGTGTACTCGATCCAGAATGGGTGTTTGCGCAAGCACGCGCAGTGACCAGCGACCTGACAATAGCTGCGGTCAAACTCGGCATGCTGGGTTCGCTTGAAATGGTCGATACCGTTGCGGAAATACTGCGCGGCTTGCCGAATATCCCTATCGTCTGCGATCCGGTATTGCGCGCCGGTGGTGGTGGTGCACTGGGCAAGGATGAAGTCGGCTATGCGATGCGTGAACGTTTATTACCGCTGGCAAGCTTCGCCACACCGAATCTGCCGGAAGCCCGTATCCTGGCCGAGCTGCCGGAAGGCACAGCCGATCAATGTGCAGAAAAACTACTGCCTTACTGTCAAAACCTGCTGATTACCGGCGGCCACGGCGATGAACAAGAAGTACATAACCGCTTGTATTCCCGCGATGGCAGCAGTAAAACTTTTACCTGCGACCGCCTGCCCGGTAGTTACCACGGCTCAGGCTGCACCCTCGCCAGCGCACTGGCCGGCCGTCTGGCATTAGGCGAAGATGCCGCAACCGCTGTCGAAGCCGCTCTCGCCTACACTTGGCGCACGCTGCGCGATGCCGATCATCCCGGCAAAGGCCAGCACTTCCCGCGCCGTTTGCCGCTGGATTTTTGCGC
>NZ_JBEBPO010000091.1:0-8924 GCF_040395855.1 Herminiimonas fonticola
GATTTGTCGTAATGTTTCGATTCGATCTGCAGCATGCCGAGTATCGAGTGGAACAGATTATCCTGGCTAACCGGATTGCGGCTGCGTTTGCTCAGGCACTCCTTGTCCAGCCCGAAGCTGCTGGCGAAGCCTTGCGACAGCCACATGACCATCGGAATCTCTGTCTGTTCCTTGGGTGCGATCGAATACGGCAAGCCGTGCAGATAGATACCGTGTTCGCCCAGCGATTCGCCATGGTCGGACAGGTAAAGCATCGCGGTATCGTAAGTCGTTTGCGTTTTCAGATAACTGATCGTTTTCGCCAGAAAATGATCGGTGTACAACACGCCATTGTCATACGTGTTGATGATTTCCTGCTGTGAGCATTTGCTCAGGTCGGAGGTGTCGCAGGTCGGCGTGAAGGCGCGCATGGCGGCCGGATAACGGCGGAAGTAGGACGGCCCGTGATTGCCCAGCATATGCAGGACGACGAACAGGTTGCCGTTCTTTGCCTTGTGAATTTCGCCATCCATATTGTCCAGCAGGATTTCATCGAGGCAGCGTTCGCCATCGCACAGCGCGGGATTCTTGCTGCTGTCGAGACGCTGTTCTTCCAGGCCATCACAGACGCCTTTGCAACCGGCCTGATTATCGCGCCATATTGTTTTCAGCCCGGCATGATCGATGATGTGCAACAGCGATTCATGTGCGCGGATTTCTTTTTCATCGTAGTTGCGCCGTCCATACGTCGAAAACATGCAGGGCACCGATACCTCGGTATTGGTGCCGCATGAAGTGGCGTGCGGGAAGTTCACTACATCCAGCTTGCTCAGTTCGGGCGTGGTTTGCTGTGCGTAACCGTTCAGTCCCCAGTTTGCTGCACGTGTCGTTTCACCTACTACCAGTACAAACAGCATCGGTTTGGCGCGCTGCGCCCAGGCTGCGCCCAGTTTTGCATCACCGCTGATCGGAATCTTCGGCACATTCGCCTGCGCGGTGTCAGCTGCCACTACGCGCGCCAGCGAAAACAGGTAATTGCTGGGCGTGATCAGGAAGCGCACTTCCTTCTGGTTGCGCATCAACGAAGAAAAATCCTGGAATACCAGCAGAGTAGAACCGGCCGCAATGATGATTGCGCCGACGATATATGCCAGACGTACCGGTATGGCGCGGCGCAAGGGCACGGTTTTCAGACGCAATTTCCACAGCACAAAAATCGGCAGTGCGGCGTACATGAACATATATATACAGAAGTTCAGCGAGAACAGTTCGCTGGCTTCCTTGACGTCGGTACGCAGAATGTTCCTGACCATTTCCGTATTGAAGAAAACGGTGTACTTGTTCATGTAATAGGTCGCTGCAGCCGTGACGATGAACAGCACGGTCAGCACCGGTTTGGCGCTCCAGCGATTGAGTACGATAAACAGGCCGGTGCTTTGCAAGGCCGTGATCGCAATGAAAATCGCAGCTGCAAAAAACCATGAAGCGGGATGCGACCAGTCGCGGTTGGCCAGTGCAGCAGAGAAGAACAGATGGTTGCAGGCGAGGGAAAAAAACAGGCTCGCAAGAATGCCGAGCCTTTCAACGCCGATGGCGGGGAGACGAGCAAAAACAGCAAGCGAGGAACGAGGGAGAGTGCCGACATTTCCGGCGGCTTGGGACATTTTCAAGGCAGGTACCGGCTTTAAAGAGAGGAAGCCGTTACGCTATCGAGGGCGCCGTTAAGGGTGCGTTAAGGTCATAACCTAAGCAGGAAAACGAAGGAAAGTTGTGAATCAGCCGGGAGTCTGGTGCTTGTTGATGATCAATTGCGCGTTTATCAACCTTGAGTAGCAGCGTTATTGTTTTTCATTTGCCCTGCAAGACTCGGATTAGATGGGAATTTCAGGGTAAAACGGCTGCCGCCGCCATCAGGCGTTGAGTGTTCAATTTGCCAGCCAAGATGGTCGGCCACGCGCTTGACGATGGCCAGTCCCAGGCCGGAACCGACATGCTGGTTGCCGTTGCCGCGCACGAAACGTTCAAACAGGCGCGCACGTACGTTTTCCGGCACGCCCGGACCGTTATCTTCTATCGTCAATTGCTGCGCCGTCAATTGCACCCGGACTGTGCCTTCTTCCGTGTACTGGCAGGCATTGCGCAGCAGGTTGCCGATTGCAATGCCGGCCAGCTCGGCGCGTGCGTAAACCCAGATGTCGCCTGGCTCTTCAAATTGAATCTGCACCGGCTTGCCGGCCAGCAGTTGCTGGCAGCGCTCGATTTCACGTGCAATCAAATGCGTGAGCGACAGTTGCGAGCCGCCCAGTGCTGTCGGCGATTGCGATAGCAGCAGCAAGGCGCTCACGCGTTCCGAGGCCTCGGCCGCGACGCGCCGTATGCGCTCGGCGACGACCAGCTCGTTCGGCGCTTGTGCGAGCCGGACTTTCAATAATTCGGATGCGCCCAGCATGATGGTCAGCGGAGTGCGTAATTCGTGACTGACGTCGCCGGTAAATAATTTTTCATCGGCGAGAAACTGTTGCAGCTGGTCGGTGCGTTTGGCAAATGCACGCGCCAGCATGCCGATCTCGTTTTGCGTGGCAAGTGAAGGCAGCATGGTTGGCGCATCGTTGCGTTCGACTGCTGCAGCCAATGCGGTGACTGGTGCGATGATGCGTTTTGCGGAGGCTAGGCCGAGTACGATCGCCAGCAGCATGCTGGCGATGAAACCGACACCGATTGAAATGAAAATAAGCAGTTCGAGGAACTCGAAATCGCTGGTGTCATCGCTCAGTACGAAGTGATCGCTGCCCTGATTGCGCACAATGATGTGCATGGCACGCGTGCCGCTTTCGATTTCGTGGATGCCGGGAGCATAGCCGCGCAATTCAGCCGGGATGCCCTGATTGACATAGAAATGAATGTCTTCCGGTAATTCGATCAGGTGTCCGTTCCGGTGCTGGCTGATGACCTGCTCTATCAGCTTGCTCATGTTGTGGTCGATCAGGTTGGCTTCCGCTATTTCAACCGAAAAATAGGCTACCAGCGAAAAGAAGCTGCACAGCACGAAGGCCAGCAACACAAAGGCGCCGGCAATCCGGTGTTTCAGCGAGAAGTTATTTTTCATCTTCCTTGATCAGGCGATAGCCGTTGCCGGGCAGCGTGCGCAGCATCGGATGCACAAAAGGTCTGTCCATGGCCTGACGCAGGGCATGAATGTGCGTGCGCAGCGCATCACTGTCAGGCGGATCATCGCCCCATATTTCGCGCAATAATTCTTCGCGTGTGATCAGTGCAGGCGCTTTGCGCATCAGTGATTCGAGCAGTTTGTAGCCGGTCGGTGTCAAGGCCAGTTTGTGTCCGGCACGCTTGGCTTCGCAACGGCTGAGGTCATAACGCAATTCGCCGAATTCGAGTATGTGTTCGACATTCTCATTGCGCGCACGGCGTACCAGCGCCTTCAGCCTGGCTTCCAGTTCCACCAGAGAAAACGGCTTGACGAGGTAATCGTCGGCGCCAACCTCAAAACCGGTCAGCTTGTCCTTCACCGTATCGCGCGCAGTCAGCATCAGGATGGGCGTTGCCAGACGCTGCTCCTTGCGCAGTTGACGACATACTTCTATGCCATCGAGTCCGGGCAGTTCCAGATCCAGCACGATCACATCGTAATGTGCGCTGGTGGCGCGCGTGACGCCGGCCGAGCCGGTGAGCGCGACATCGAGCGTATAGCCGAGCGGCTCGAGGAAGCCGTACAGATTGGCGACGATATCCGGATTGTCTTCGATGATCAGTGCGTACACGTTTGTTTTCCGCTTGCCTATTCGTCGATGGCGGTAAAGCGCTGCACGCTTTTTCCATCGTGCTCGATCATTTCAAAAAATACTGTTTCCGGACGGGTCCAGAACGAACCGTCGGCAGCGGTATAGACGATCATCACAACGCTCGGATCGGATTCGAGTTTGGCGGCACAGACGAAATCATAGATGCCGCCTTTATAGTGTCTGAATTGCATAGCGCTTCTCCTCGAAAACCATTACATCCTGACGACCCAGCTGGCAATCACCAGCACGACGCCGATGTTGATCGGAATATTGATGCCAGCCTGTTTCCTGCCGTAGGCCTGCATTGCATTCGATACGGCAAAGCCGCCCCAGAGCAGCAGATTCCCGCCGCCGCGCAGCCAATCAGCCTGATCGGCGCCGGTCAATAGCTGGTGCGCGCCGGCGAGTGCCAGATAAACGCAAACCGCTGCAAGAAACAGGCGGACGTTTTTCTTTTTAAGTATTTCTTCTAAGGATTGCCCTGAAAACATATGTACTCCATTTGATGTGTCGTTATTGTAAGTGAGTACGGCAATCGGCATGGATTTAATGCTGCGCGCAGGCACGGAGGATGGGGGGTGCTGCAAAGGTGCAGCCCCTCTCAAGCGAAGCATGAAGATTGATGCAAATCGATGGCAAATTTGCGCATCGCGTGGCAAACAGGAGGACGGCGATGAATGCGATTTCGGCAGTCGCATATGCTGCAACAAGCATTACTGCGCAGGCAGTACACGCAACAACTGTCCGCGCGCTTCATCTGTCAGCACATACAGCAAGCCATCCGGTCCCGCACGTACATCGCGTATGCGCTGCTCCAGATTCTGCAGCAGGCGTTCTTCGCGCACGACCTTGCCATCCTTGAGTTCCAGCCGTGCGAGATAACGGAATTTGAGCGAGCCGATAAACAAGTTACCTTGCCACGCCTTGCCGTATCTGTCGCTATGCAGAAACGCCATGCCGGATGGCGCAATCGATGGCGTCCACTGATGCAGCGGTTGTTCCATGCCGGCTTTTGACGTCAGGCCTGCACCGATTTTTCCACCGCCATAATTTTCGCCATAAGTAATAATCGGCCAGCCGTAATTTTTCCCGGCTTGCGGCAGATTGATTTCATCGCCACCTTGCGGGCCATGTTCATGCGTCCATAATTTTCCATCCGGGCCCAGCGTGGCGCCCTGTACATTGCGATGCCCGATACTCCAGATTTCCGCCAGTGCACCGGGTTTGCCGACGAAGGGATTATCTGCCGGTATCGAACCATCCTTGCGGATACGTACAATTTTTCCGTGATGGTTGTTCAGGGTTTGTGCATCCTGCATGCGACTGAAGCGATCTCCCAGCGTCAGAAACAGCGTGCCGTCGGTGTTTTCAACGATGCGGCAGCCGAAGTGTGCACGGCTGTCGAATTTCGGCTGCTGACTGAACAATACTTTTACCTGTTCCAGTTGCGTGGCATTGTCGGACAAGCGTGCCGATGCCAGTGCTGTTGAATTTCCTTTGCCGCCGGTTTTTGCATTGGCGGCTTCGCTATAGCAAAAATAGATGGTGCGATTGCTGCTGAATTTGCTGTCCGTGATGATGTCGAGCAAGCCGCCCTGACCACCGACATCGATCTTTGGCAAGCCGGTGACGGGTGCAGAAATCGGAACGCCGGCCTGCACCACGCGCAGAGTACCCGCACGTTCGCTGACCAGCATGCGCTGGTGATCAATGAAAGCCAGCGCCCATGGATGATCCAGACCCTGTGCAATGATTTCCGTGCGCACTACACCTGCATCTTGTGCCGAGGCGGTAGAAATGATGACGCACAGGAGCGAAATGGCGGCGGCCTTGAAGCCATGCTTGCGCATGTGTGTACTGGAAGTATGGAAAGAGCAGTGCATGATCAGAGCAGGAAAAAGCATATAAAAATCCGGCCGTACATTGCTGCCCCGTCAGCGGGCGACAGATGTGCGGTCTGAAAATACTGCTGATAGTTTGTATGCGCTGTATGTCAGGCCGCATACAAACGGAATGAACGTTACGGCGAGGTATTCGCCAGCTTCTTGATGCTGGTGATTGCGTAACCTTTGGCCTTGATTTGTTCGAAGGGGGCGTCGATCGCAAAATTTGCCAGCTGCGTTGCGCCGTCCTCCACATCCACGCCACGATTTGTCAGCTCCCAATCCGTGTTGACCACCTCTTCCGGGATCAGCTTGCCTTCGGGTACGGCCATATAGGAAAAATGACCGGCGTGCTCTGCTCTTCTATAAATATCAATGCGCATGACGAATCCTTAGAAAAGTTGAGGAATGGCCTTTTGTCACTGTACATCGCTGGCATGGTTGCGGGAAGCGTCCGGACGGAACTTTGCAGAAATTACATGATTGGCTTGAATCTTGCCTTATCTGCAATCGCGGGCATTAAATTGCGCTATCTACGCGCAATGATCGGGCAATGTGACGAATTTCCGACATTTTTCCTGCAGATCGGCACTTTATATGACAAAAATGGTGTCTTTTTATAAAGAAACGTTACATCCGGGTAATGAATGACTTGCACCATGGTAGTGTTTTCATACATTCTAGGGGGAGTAATGCGGACTACTCGAATCTGTGAGAGGTATTCATGTTGAAATTTAATTTTTCAGTGAAGACGCGCGAAGGCCAAAAAATAGAAAGCATCGTGATCGGTGGGATGGATCGCGAAGATGCTGAACGAAAATTGCGGCAAATGTATCGTCATTGCGAAGTATTGCGTTGTGACATAAAGGGGCATGTACAACGCCCTGGTATCGCTCATTCAGTTGACGATATTCTGTCTCTCATCTCGCGCTAAGGCGGGTGCGTCGATAAAGCCTTCGGCCAGCAATTCATCCAGCAAGGTTTCGTAATCCTGTGCGCCACGACTGTTGGGCGCATGCTCGAATATTGTCTTGTTATATGCAGGGCTTTCAGCCAGGCTGACATTTTCCGAGATGCGCGTGCGGCAGACATCGGCGCCGAATCGTTCTTCCAGTATCTTCAGCACTTCCCACGCCATGCCGCGCCGTCCATCGAAGCGCGTCAATAAATAACGTCGATTGACGCGGCGCTTCAACACCGGCTCCAATGCCTTCAAGGTTTTTTCAATCTGGATGGCGCCCTTTGCCGATAGATGATCTGCCGATACCGGCACGATCAGGCAATCGCAGGCAAAGATCGCGTTCAGCGACAGCACGCCTATCAATGGGCAGCAATCGATCATCACCGGCGTGTTTTCATCGTTGAATTTCTCGCCGCGCAAACTGGCGTTGAGCATGTTGACGATATCGTAGCCTTTGCCAAACAGGGTATCGACTTTCGATAATTCCATATGCGCCGGGATGATGCCGATGCCGCTGGTGGACGATGTGCGTACCAGTTCGCGCAGTGTGCGATTGTGCTGAAACAGGCTGAGGATCGTATCGCTGCCGGAATTTGCCGTCACGCCGGTGACTGCGCTCAGGTGCGCTTGCGGATCCAGATCAATGCCATAGGGTTGGCAACCGCGCCGTGCCAGTGCGGCGGCAAGATTCAATGCAGTCGTGGTTTTACCTACGCCGCCTTTTTGATTGAATACCGTGACTATCGTCATAAGGTTCCCGAATGCGATGCAACTGCATCGATACATCGATCAATCTATCAACGCGACCGGCCCGGGAGAGCCATGCTTCCCTGCGCATTATTTCAACGCGGAGATGCGGGAGACATGGACGGCGGGCATGTAGTTTCAGAATAGTAACATCCTGATATTGTTATCCCGTCATTTAGCGCTGTACGCGCGTAGTCAGTATTCAATCAAGCGCTAGGAAGACGATGTTTCCCTTTCATCTTGTACCGTTCAGAATATTTCTTTCTTTCGAAGATGCAGGAAAATTTCGATGGTAGCGAGCACGGCAGAAGATATGGCGAGCAATGGCATCGCGGCAAACAGGAATGCAGCGCACACCCATCCTGCAATCGGCATTGCTTTCCATGCACCTGGCAACAGCTTCGGCAAGCCGAAGGCACCAGTCTTGCGGCGCTTGAAGAACATGATCCAGCCGGACAGCAGCGAGAAGACAATGCCCAGACCGAATATCAGCAATAGAAGCTGGTTCCACCAACCGAATTCGCCGCGATGGAACGGGATGCCGATGCCGGTGGCCTTGGAAAAGGCCGTCTGATTTTTCCAGTCGGAGTAGAACAATGCGTTGCCGCTGTATGCGTCGAGCATCATGTCGACGCGTTTTTTCGGCTGTGCGGGATCGTAACTGTTCACGCGCCATGTGCCGAGACTATCGCGCGGCGCAACCAGCTGCAATGCAATCGCGGGCGCCTGTCGCCGTGCGGCATCCGCTGCAGCCTGCCATGTCATTGGCGCGATACCGTCTATGACAGTTGACGTCAAATTACGCGGCGCCTGTGGCGATGCCTGGCCGATGCTGTCGCGCGCCAGACGAACCTGATCGCCGGCATATTTGCTCCATGTCAAACCGGTTGTCAGGATAACGAAACTCATCACGCTCAATGCAACGCCGATGAAGCCGTGCCATTGCGCCCAGGCCTTGCGGCCGCTGGCACCGCGTTGCGGCAATCCTTTTTCACTGTTGCGCGGCCACCATAAATAAACCCCGGTCAGCAGCATTACCATCAACCAGCTTGCCGCCAGTTCAATCAGCCAGCGCCAGCTATCGCCTTGCAGCAGAGTGGAATGCAGTTTCTTGCTCCAGGCGCCAAACCGCTCGTTGCCGACATGTGTGCCCAGTACGGTAACCGTATAAGGATTGACGTAGACCACGGCTGTTTGTGCGCTGCGATTTGCTGCTGCAGGCGTTGCTGACGCGGTTCGGTGCGCAGCATGTTCGTCAGTCGATGCGTGTGTGCTGTGCGGATCGGGCAGCATGAAAAATACCCTGACACTATCGCCTGGAGCGAAAGCCGGCACGACCGAACGCAACGATGATGCTGCCGGTACGGCAAGGCGAGCGGCGCTTATCGCCGCATCCAGCGTGCGCATTTCGCCGACAGGCTGGACATGATCCAGATCAGCGTACAAAAGCTGTTCGATTTGCGGTGTGAAGATATACAGAATGCCGGTCAGCGCCGCAACCAATGCGAATGGCGACGCGATCAGCGCGGCCCAGAAATGGATGCGCCAGAACAG
>NZ_JBEBPO010000092.1:0-8782 GCF_040395855.1 Herminiimonas fonticola
TTGCGCCGCGCCAGTAGAACTTGTTGCGGGTAAGCCAGGTTATCAGCAGCGCGGCAAGCAAGATTGCCGTCGCGGCATACGAGAAGGAGTGTGCGCCGAAGCGATCCAGAAGCATGCCTCCCGCGAGACTGCCGGCGCCGATGGCGGTGTTCCAGACCGTGGTTGTAATGGATTGAGCAACGTCCTGCGCCGGGCCTGCCGCATTGGCTATTGCGGTCACGAACAAGGTTGCGACTCCGCCGAACGCGAGGCCCCACAGTCCTACTGAGATGTAGATGACAGAGGGCGATGCAGGAAACAAGGCAAACACGATACTTGCGAACAGGAACAGCGCAGTACTGGCCAATGCCAGCTGACGCAACCAGCGGTCCACGAGAATGCCGACCAGGAACAAGCCGACGAGCGAGGTGCCGCCAAAGACCAGCAGGATGAAATCCGTGCGTCGCACCAGTTCCGCCAAAGCCAGGAGAGGCGAAATATAGGTGTAAAGGATGCTGTGTGCGAGGACGTACAGGAGCATGGCGGCCATGATCGGTCGCATGCCGGGAAGTACAAAGACGTCAACGACGTTCCGGCGCTTTTCTTCGCGGCTGGTTGGAAACGCAGGCAGTTTCGTCATGACCCAGAAGATCAGCAATAGAGCGAGTGCGCTGATCAGGCCAAACGCAGTACGCCAGCCCACGACACTGCCCAGGAAAGCCCCAATCGGAATACCCATGGTGAGGGCGAGCGGCGGGCCTGCCATGGCGATTGCAATCGCACGGCCTTTCTGGCTTTCATGAACCATGCGGGCTGCATAGCCGGCAATCATCGACCACACCAGCCCGGCGGCAACGCCACCCAGGAATCGGGCCACAAAGATGACGCTCAGGTTGTCGGATACCGCAGTGATGGTGTTGACGACGCCGAAACCGGCAATGGCGATCAACAGAAGCGTGCGACGATCGATTCTCTGCGTCGCGGCAGCAAGGGGAATCGCCGACAGCAGCGAGCCGAGCGCGTAGACGGTGATCAGTTGCCCCATCAATGCCTCGGAGCTATTCAGGCTGGCCGCGATCTGCGGCAGAAGTCCGGCTGGCAGCACTTCCGTGAGAAGGACGATAAAGCTCGCCATGGTTAAAGCAAGGAGTGAAGACAGTGGCAGCTTCTGCTTTGCGGCCTTGGCTGCGGCCTCTGGATTGATGTCTGGTTTGTTATATGCGAGTTCGGTTTTCATGATTTTTTCGAAGGTTACTAGAGGCACAGCAACCCATCTAGCTTAAGAATGTTGCAAGCAGAGATCTGACAGTCCCTCCATACGATTGAGTGGGCCGTGCTACTTGCTGTGCCAGCAATTCGGAAACGTTCTGAACGGTCCGGCCTGTTAAGGCTTAATGGCCCTGGGTACAAAATCAATGATGCGATTGGAAATCATTGATTCTTCTTGGGAGGATTGAGCCGGGGATTTATTTTCTGCAGCTTTTCCAGCAAGCTTGCGTGGGACACCTCTCCAAGACGAGAGTCCACCAGCTTGCCGTTCGCATCAAAGAAATACGTCGAAGGCATCCCTTTCACTTCAAATTCCTTCCCGACGGCACCCGATGAGTCCATGAGTACATTTCGCATCGTCAGATGGTTTGATGTCAGAAACTGCTCAACCTGCAGCTTTGATTCGCCCTGGTTAACAAACACAAAATTAATGTCAGGGTTCTGTTGCTGTGCTTTCTCAAACACTGGCATTTCTCTTTGACAAGGAGGGCACCAGCTTGCCCAAAGATTGATGACCGTTGGTTTGTCGCCAAACTTTGCCAGATAAACCTCATCACCATTTATTGAATGAAGTTTCAAATCGGGAATAGGCGAGTGATCCTTTGTCAGCACTGCCAGGGCGATAGTCCCGCCAATCCACACCAGGCTGGAGCCGAGCATCACGAGGAGTAGCGGCTTTCTTAAGTGAGGTTTCCACTTGAGTAGCAGAAGCGCGTAGACCCATGCAGCTATAACACCCGCCTGCGCGTTCCATCCACCATCTCGTATGTCAAGAATATCTAGCGGAGTGGGGAGATAGGCTGATCTGTACTGAATGACAAATACGATGCGAGCTGCCAATACTGCAACAATGAAGATCGTGAAAAAATGATTCTCGACGGTCTTTTCAGTACCTTTGTCTACACGCTTCGCAATGACGTTGCCGAAGAAAACCGTTGCAGCAATTAAGACAAGTAAATAGGGAACCGCAAGCGGACCGATTTGCAAAGATGACGTCATCAATTTCCATCGAAAGTGGGCGTCTGAAAGTACTGTTTTGTTAAGTATTTCAAGACCTGCATCAGATGACGTGCCGTACACCCAATTGACAAGAGAGCCGCTCTCTTTACGGATTTACATATAAAGAAATCGCTGTTACAGCGATTGTAAATATCGTAACTATTATTTTCCACTTTGTGTTCATACATTCTCCACAGGCATCCTGGCGTGCCGCATCGCCCTTGGACAGTATACCAAGCAATGGGAAAAGAAAAATATCGTCTATGAGAGCGCTGCTTGAATTGACTGATATCCATGAATTCTGCCGGTGAGGTTTTTTGTCATCTGCATCTCTGCAAGTAAATTTCGATGCTTCCCTCGCGAACGATTGCATCCGATTGAGGTTGTTAAAAGTGATGAACAGGAATGGCAAGAAACGGATGTGGGCCAAATAAAAGCAGCCGGTACTTTCTATTTGCATGCTGCTCTTTCATTGCTAGATACCGGTTCCGCTATGAATAAAACAACTTGCAAACACGACGAATGCCTGCCCGAAAATATTCAGAAACGTATTGAACAAAAAGAGTATCCAATATCGTCATGGCAGACGATGGTGATAGAGGGTTAGCCATGGTTCGCCACTTTTGCCGTTGGTTTCGGAAGCCACGATGGCCATGTCATCGTGGCTCTTGATTTTGCATCTCGTGATTAAGCAAGTTGCCGGGTTATTTCTAGTCACGATGAAGCCTGAGATTCCATCTCGATGGAATCCAGCCAATGCGCAGCCGGCAGTTTGTATTAAAAATGGAGGTTGGGAGTGAACCATCAGCAGGCGCAGGAGGGGATTGAGGCCCTGGCATTTACGCTCGGCAGTGAAGAGTATGGCGTCAGTATTCTGAAAGTACAGGAAATTCGCGGCTACGATTCAGTCACGAGAATTGCGAATACACCCGACTTCATCAAGGGGGTGGTCAACCTGCGCGGCAGCATCGTACCGATCGTCGACATGCGCATCAAGTTCAATCTGGGTACACCAACTTACGATCAGCTCACGGTCGTCATCATTCTGAATATCGACGGACACGTGGTCGGCATGGTGGTCGATAGCGTCTCGGACGTGATTACCCTGACGTCGGAGCAGATCAAGCCGGCGCCGGTCATGGGTACTACTGTCGATACCGATTATCTGATCGGTTTGGGCATGCACGAGCAGCGCATGGTAATCCTGATCGATATCGAGCGATTGATGTCCGGCACAGAGATCGGCTTGATCGAAAGACTGGCTGCTTGAATGCTGTTGTCGGGTAGTTCTTTACCTTAGCTTTTACTAACCAATCGTTTCGGGAGACATATGAATTTTTCGAGCATGAAAGTCGGTACGCGCATGGCGTTCGGTTTTGGTAGCGTTTGCGTTGTATTACTGGCGACTATTGGCATTGGGTTAAACAAATTGTCCGTCCTCAACGATGGTACTTTCGCTATCTCCGATAAATTCATGCCGCGTATTGCGTTGGCATCTGACGTCGAGAGCCAGACCAGCGTCATCGCCGTAGCGCTGCGGAACATGATGCTGAGCGATGATAAAGCCGACCAGAAAAAGCAACTCGATGTCATCCTGAAAGCACGAAAAACTATCAAGGAAGATCTCGACAAGTTGCAGAATCTGGTTGAGTCGCCAAAGGCGAAAGAATTGCAGCAGGAGCTGGTTGCCGGCCGTGCAAAATATGTTGGCGGACAGGAAAAATTACTCGAGCTGATCAATGCAGAACAATTCGCAGAGTCGAAAACCTATCTGAACCATGAATTGCGCCCGGTTCTTGCCCCATTTCAAACCAACTTGAGCAAGATGGTTAAACTCCAGGTCGAGCAAACCGAAGCCGCCGGTCAGGCCGCCAGTGAGACCTACAACAGCGCGCGCAATTTGATGCTGATACTGGGTGCAGTGGCGTTGCTGCTCTCGGTGCTGATTGGTTTTCTGATCACGCGCGGCTTGATTAAGCAGTTGGGAGGTGAACCGGATTACGCGGCCGGTATTGCCGGGAAAATCGCCGCAGGTGACCTGACGGTGGCGGTCGAAATTCAGGCCAATGACCACAGCAGCCTGCTGTTCGCGATGAAGACCATGCGAGATAGTCTTGCCGGCATCGTGGCTCAAGTGCGCAGCGGCACTGACACCATTGCTACCGCTTCCGGCCAGATCGCGGCCGGCAACCACGACCTGTCGTCGCGCACTGAAGAGCAGGCCAGCTCGCTGGAAGAAACTGCGTCCTCGATGGAAGAACTGACCTCGACCGTCAAGCAGAATGCGGACAACGCCCATCAGGCCAGCCGCCTGGCAGTCTCGGCTTCGGAAGTTGCCAGCAAGGGTGGCGCGGTGGTAGCGCAGGTGGTCGACACCATGGGTTCAATCAACCAATCCTCGAGAAAAATCGTCGACATCATCGGGGTGATCGACGGTATTGCGTTCCAGACCAACATCCTGGCCTTGAACGCGGCGGTGGAAGCAGCGCGCGCCGGCGAACAGGGGCGTGGCTTCGCAGTGGTTGCCGCCGAAGTACGCAATCTGGCGCAACGCTCGGCTGCTGCCGCCAAGGAAATCAAGACCTTGATCGACGATTCGGTGAACAAGGTCGACGCCGGCGCCGCATTGGTCAACGAAGCCGGCGCCACGATGCAAGAGATAGTCGAAAGCGTCAGACGAGTGACCGACATCATTAGCGAGATATCTTCCGCCAGCGCCGAACAAACTTCCGGAATCGAACAGATCAACGAGGCCATTACGCAGATGGACCAGGTAACGCAGCAAAATGCGGCACTGGTGGAAGAAGCGGCGGCAGCTTCGGAATCGATGCAGGAGCAGGCTGGCAAGCTGATGCACGCAGTTGACGTGTTCAAGCTCGACGGTGCGCAAGCGCTGGCGACGCCAGGTGTCAGTGTGACGTCCGGAGCGAGAAAACTGCTGAAGACGCAAGTGAAGAAGGTCGTGACGATTTCCACGCCATCGCGTACATCGCCACGGCGGCTAACTACAGTGACGCCAGCGGCAAGCGATCGGGAGTGGGAGGAATTTTAAGGTATGCCAATCTTGTGTCGCGGCGTGACGTTTATATACGAACAGCGTCTGACCGCGACACAAGAGCCTATGTGCGAACTCACGATTCAGGAATAAATTGATGGCGTCGGCACTTCACCCGTCAGTACCCATAGCCCGACATCCTTCAGTTTGTAATCCAGCGAATCGTGCAGCGTATGTACCCGTACGTTGCGCCAGAAACGATCGAAGCCGAATTTGGCGGCAGTGGCGCGGGCGCCCATGACTTCAAAAATTTTCGCCGTGATATCGAGTGCGGTGCGGGCGGCAGTGATTTTCGCCTCATAGATCGCAACAGCAAGTTGCCCGCGTTCTTCGGCGCTCAGCTCATCGCCGCGTTTCCATGCATGCTGTAATTGTGTGGCTGCCGCTTCGGCGAGTGCGCTTGCGCCGCGCAGTGCGATCCATAAATCGCCGTAGTGCTGCTGGGTGAATGGATCGTCGATTGCGCGTTCCACGCCTGAGGTAAACCATGGACGGCCTTGTTCGTGCGTGTACTTCCACGCATTCAACAGTGCACCTTGTGCGTTGCCGATATAGATTTCAATCAGGATCAGTTGCGACACCAGCGTGCGCAGGGTCGCGCGCGGTGTGCCGGATGTTCCAGGCGGGCCGAGCACTTCATTAGGTTCCACGCGCACCTTGTCGAAGGTGACGGAGCCGCTATCGGTTTGACGTTGTCCCAGATTGTCCCAATCATCGATGACCGTGACACCGGCTCGTTGCGTCGGAATCGTGATGAAGACGCGATCGGCCGGATCGGCAGAACGCGGTGCCGTGATATTGAGCATGTCGGAACCGGTGGCGCCCGAGCAAAACGATTTAATGCCGTTGAGTTCGTAATAGCCGTCGGTGCCGTTTTCACCCTCGCGCCAGGTGAGCGTGGTGCGGGTATCCAGACCATTGGTCGCATTACCCCAGAACCAGTTCTCGCTGACGGTTTTGCCGAGATACAGCTGCTTTTGCTGCGGATTGCCGAACAGCGTGACGCTGGCGACCTGCAGATGCTGAAAGCCGAACAGATGCGCGAGCGAACTGTCGACTTCGGCAAAGCGGCGGATGATTTTATAGATGGTCGGCCATGGCGTTTCCGGTCCGCCGAATGCTGCCGGCACCGCCAGTTTCAGCAAGCCGCTGTCGCGCAGCACCTGCCGTTCGACCCATGCAGTGCCGCCGCTGCGATCGCGCTCGGCCGCCGTCAACGCCAATGCAGCCGCAGTTTTTTCAACTGCGGCTGTCAGCGCGCCAATATTGCGTTGTAGCAAATGTGCCGGTGTGTAAGTCGGCGCGCTCTGTGGCAGTTCGTCGAGTTTCAGTAATTGACCCATGGCCGATTATTCCAATGCAAAGCAAAAATGTTTTTAAAAAACCGGCACTGCAGTGGCGTTGACCTTCTTCGGCAACAAACCTTCTGCCAGGAATGCATCGGCGATTTTTTGCTGTTCAGCCAGACGTTCAGGAACGACTGCGCGGACGTCATAGCTGCGGCGCGCATTGGCTTGCTCGATGGTGGCGGCATCCAGGCCCCAGACCGGTGCCAGCAGATTGGCGGCATCGCGTGGCGATTGCTTGACCCATTTGCCGGTTTCCAGCAGCGAGTTAACGACGACCTTGACGACATCCGGGCGTGCTTTTGCAAATGGTGTCGATGCCAGGTAATAGCGTTGGTAATCGGCCAGACCGCGACCATCACTCAATACGCGTACTTGCGATTGACGTTCTACCGCTGCGAGGAAGGGATCCCAGATTACCCATGCATCAATGGCGCCACGCTCGAATGCAGCACGGCCATCGGCTGGCGCCAGATAAGCGAGCTGGATATCTTTCAGTGACAGGCCGGCTTTTTCCAGCGCGGCAATCAACAGATAATGTGCGCCGGCTGCCTTGGCAAAGCCGATACGTTTGCCGCGCAAGTCAGCCAGCGTTTTGATAGGCGAATCTGCTTTCACGACAATCGCCTGTGCGCTGGGTGAAGGCGCTTCCTGTGCAATGTAAGTCAGTTGCGCACCGGCTGCCAAGGCAAATACCGGCACCGTATCGGCTACGTCGGCCGAGACATCGATAGCGCCTACATTCAAGGCTTCCAGCAGTGGCAGGCCGCTGGCGAATTCATGCCATGTGACCTTGACGCCCAATGCACCCAGCCGCTGTTCCAGTGTGCCGCGAGTTTTCAGTACCGTGATCAGGGTTGAGGATTTTTGATAGCCGATACGTACGGTATCGGGGACTTTTTGCGCGTGGACCGGCGCAATCGTTATCATTGGTGCCAGAGCCATCGCAATCAGGATGCGGCGACGAAGATTGGATATGAATGCCATGAGATTTCCCGGATGTGGATGGTGGATGCCTGCGTATTGAATGACGCTTGCATCACGCAATCCTTGTTGATTGAAGGAAAGTAGCTTAATGACTGGATACAAATAGAGGAACGAATCTATTCGTGCATCCATCATCGTTTTTTGCATAAGCCGGAATGCGTATATGCACATGCGGAAAATGTGTGGATGCAAAACAGATATGTGCATGCCCATGCTTGTCTTGGCGAGGTTGCCAGATGTCAAAGCAATGAAAAATAAACTCAGCCTGAATTTTCTGCATATGAAGAGTACTGTTCGTCGCAGTCTGATATCGTATGTAAAACGCAGGGAAAATGAGTAGCGTAATCCGCATCCTTCATTCATTCAGCCAGCAGGAGTCCATCATGAAAACAAGAATAGAACGCGATACTTTCGGCCCGATCGCAGTAAATGATGAACGCTTGTGGGGGGCACAAACGCAACGCTCGCTTGAGCATTTCAGGATATCGACCGAACGCATGCCGCAGGAATTGATAGTGGCGCTGGCCGAAGTCAAGCGTGCGGCAGCGATCGTCAATCGGGATCTGGGCAAGCTGGACAAGCAGAAGGCGGACGCGATCGTCAGTGCGGCAGAGGAAGTGATCGCTGGCCGGCATCCGCATGAATTTCCGCTCGCGGTGTGGCAAACCGGTTCCGGCACGCAAACCAATATGAACATGAACGAGGTGCTGGCCAATCGCGCTTCGGAATTGCTCGGCGGCGAACGCGGCGAGAAACGTCTGGTGCATCCGAATGACGATGTTAATCTCGGGCAATCATCCAACGATATTTTCCCCACCGCGATGTATGTGGCGGCCAGTCTCAGCGTCACGCAGAAATTGCTGCCGGCGATACATGCCTTGCGCGTGACGCTGCAGCACAAGGCGGAAGAGTTTGCCGATATCGTCAAGATCGGGCGTACGCATTTGCAGGATGCGACGCCGTTGACTCTGGGGCAGGAATTTTCCGGTTATGTCGCACAGTTGCATCACGCCGAACTCGGGATAGTGGTGTTGCTGCCACCGTTGCATGAACTGGCGGTCGGTGGCACGGCGGTCGGTACCGGCTTGAACACGCATCCGGAATTCGGCGTACGCGTGGCCGCCGAACTGACGCAGCGTAGTGGTGT
>NZ_JBEBPO010000093.1:0-8772 GCF_040395855.1 Herminiimonas fonticola
GTCAGCGCATGCTGGTAGGCATCCGAGTAGGAGTCGCCGAACAGCACGACTTCACCGCCGCGTGCCTTGACCGCTTCGATCTTGACCGAAGGCGTGGTGGTCGGCATCACGATCACGGCACGACAGCCAAGTTTGGCGGCAGACAGGGCCACGCCTTGTGCATGATTGCCGGCCGAGGCGCAAATCACGCCGCGCTTCATTTGTGCCGGCGGCAAATGCGCCATCTTGTTGTAGGCGCCGCGCAGCTTGAAGCTGAAGACGCTTTGAATATCCTCGCGCTTGAAATAAATCTGGTTGCCGAAACGCTGCGACAGCGTTGGCGCCAGTTCCAGCGGCGTTTCCACGGCGACATCGTAGACGCGCGCGGTGAGGATTTTCTTCAGATAGTCGGTAGTCATAGTGATCAATGTGATTGGCGCGGCATGCATAGGCTAGGCGCCGCGCAGACGCTCATTATAATGGACGCCTTTATCTCCTTGCATTGCGGCATGTCCGCGGCAGAATACTTTGCAGGCTGATTGGGCAGGATGATCCGATTTGAAACATTTGATACAGGCAAAACATGATTGATGCTGGCGTGCAATGGCTGTTGGCGGCGCTGGCTGCGCCGCAGGTCGGCCTGTTTTCGGTATTTGTCATCAGTTTTCTGTCGGCAACCTTGTTGCCACTGGGTTCGGAGCCGGCGGTATTTGCTGTCATCAAGGCCAATACGGCCCTGTTCTGGCCGGTGATTCTGGTAGCTACGGCCGGCAATACGCTGGGCGGTATCGTCAATTACTGGATGGGCGTGGGGGCGAAACAGGTTTTTGCCAAGGAAAAACAGACACGCTGGTTCGGCTGGTTGCAGCGCTTTGGCGCAAAAACCATGCTGCTGGCCTGGCTGCCCGGCATAGGCGATCCAATCTGCCTGCTGGGAGGATGGCTGAAGCTGCCGTTCTGGCCCTGCGTTTTTTATATGGCGATCGGTAAATTTCTGCGTTATGTGACGATCAGTTGGCTGCTGCTGTATGTGCCGGATGGTTTTTGGCAATATCTGATTCATTTGTTTTGATTGCCTTTCGCAGCATTTGAAAAAAACGGTGTTTCCCAGGTCGTTTTGACAGTATGTAGTTCGGGCGTGTTGCACTGCAATCAGCTAAAATGCATATTTAGCGTGAATGCAATTGACCCACTGATGAACGCACCCGTACAAATCCAGAATCTTCTAGCCGACGCTCCCGGCGGCGCTGTGCCTACGCGTTTGCGTGAAATTCCCTATAACTACACTTCGTTTTCCGACCGTGAAATTGTCATGCGTCTGTTGGGCGAAGATGCGTGGAGCCTGCTCTCCGAGCTGCGTTCCGAGCGCCAGACTGGCCGTTCGGCCCGCATGCTGTATGAAGTGCTGGGCGATATCTGGGTCGTGCAGCGCAATCCCTATTTGCAGGACGACCTGCTGGATAATCCGAAGCGTCGTCAGGCCCTGATCGATGCGCTGAATCACCGTCTGACGGAAATCGACAAGCGGCGCAAGAACGATCTGGCCGCTGCCGGCGATGCCAATGCAGAGCACAGGGCGGAAGCAGTGGAAGCCCTGGTGCAATCGGCGATCAAGGCGGTGGCCGCCTTTGGCGAAGAATTCCGCAAGACCTATGATTTGCGCAAGCGTACCAACAAGGTGCTGGGTCGTTACACCGCGAAAGACAATATCAAGTTCGACGGTCTGTCGCGCGTTTCGCACGTGACAGACGCCACCGACTGGCGTGTCGAATATCCATTTGTTGTACTGACGCCGGACTGCGAAAACGAAATGGCCGGTCTGGTCAAAGGCTGTATCGAACTTGGCCTGACCATCATCCCGCGCGGCGGCGGCACCGGTTATACCGGCGGCGCGATTCCGCTGACGCCGATGTCGGCCGTCATCAATACCGAAAAACTGGAAGCGCTGGGTGCTGTCGAAATGACCATGCTGCCTGGCGTCGACCGCGAATACGCGACGATTTATTCCGGTGCGGGCGTGGTCACCAAGCGTGTCTCCGACGCGGCGGAAAAAGCCGGCTTCGTGTTCGCCGTCGATCCGACTTCTGCGGAAGCGTCGTGCATAGGCGGCAATATCGCGATGAATGCCGGCGGCAAGAAAGCCGTGTTGTGGGGTACTGCGCTCGACAATCTGGCGAGCTGGAGGATGGTTGATCCGAATGGCGACTGGCTGGAAGTCACGCGCCTGGAGCACAACCTCGGCAAGATTCATGATGCGCCGGTGGCGAAGTTCAAGCTGGAGTGGACGCATCCGGGCGAGAAGGGCCGCGTCAACCAACCCTTCAAGACAGAAACGCTGGAAATCGTCGGCCGCACCTTCCGCAAGGAAGGGCTGGGCAAGGACGTTACCGATAAATTCCTGTCCGGTTTGCCGGGCGTGCAAAAAGAAGGTTGCGATGGTTTGATCACATCGGCACGCTGGATCTTGCACAAGATGCCCAAGCATACGCGCACGGTTTGTCTGGAATTTTTCGGTCATTCGCGCGATGCAATTCCATCGATCGTCGAGATCAAGGATTTCCTCGACGAGCAAACCAGAAAGGGCGGCGCCATTCTGGCCGGTCTGGAACATCTGGACGAGCGCTATCTGCGCGCGGTCGGTTATGCGACCAAATCCAAGCGCGGCACATTGCCGAAGATGGCCCTGTTCGGCGATATCGTCGGCGACGATGAAAACGCCGTCGCGCAAGCGGCATCGGAAGTGGTGCGTCTGGCGAATACGCGTGTCGGTGAAGGCTTTATTGCCGTCAGCCCGGAAGCACGCAAAAAATTCTGGCTCGATCGCGCCCGTACGGCGGCAATTTCCAAGCATACCAACGCCTTCAAGATCAATGAAGACGTGGTGATTCCGCTCGACCGCATGGGCGAATATTCGGACGGCATCGAACGCATCAATATCGAACTGTCGATCCGCAACAAGCTGCAGTTCCTGGATGAATTGCGCGCCTTTTTTGCCAAGGGCAATCTGCCATTAGGCAAGAGCGACGATGCGGAAGGCGAGGAAATTCCTGCGGCAGAATTGCTGGAAGATCGCGTGCATCAGGCCGATGATTTGATCGCTGCCACGCAGGCACGCTGGTCGTATGTACTGAATAATCTCGACCTGCCTTTGCGCGATGCGAAAGATGCATTGCTGGCGCTGGGCATGGAAAAACTGGAGCAGGCATTCGACGAACGCCTGGCCTTGCAGCCGAATGCCACGGTATTCGACGTGGTGCAGGATAGGACTGTGCGCATTTCGTGGAAAGCGGAAGCGCGCGTTCCGTTGCGCCAGATTTTCAACGGCGGCGCTTTCCGCCTGATCCTCGAAGAAGCCAACGCGATCCACAAGCAGGTGTTGCGCGGTCGCGTATTCGTTGCACTGCACATGCATGCGGGCGACGGCAATGTGCATACCAATATCCCGGTCAATTCCGATCACTACCAGATGCTGCAGGATGCGCACGCTGCAGTGGCGCGCATCATGAAGCTGGCGCGTTCGCTGAATGGCGTGATTTCCGGCGAGCACGGGATCGGCATTACCAAGCTGGAATTCCTGACCAGCGAAGAACTGGCTGATTTCCGCTCATACAAAAAGCGCATCGATCCGGAAGGCCACTTCAACAAGGGCAAGCTGATGGATGCGCCGGAGTTGAGCGCCGATCTGCGCAATGCGTACACGCCGTCGTTCGGCTTGATGGGCCACGAATCGCTGATCATGCAGCAAAGCGATATCGGCGCAATTGCCAACAGCGTCAAGGATTGCCTGCGCTGCGGCAAATGCAAACCTGTATGTGCAACGCATGTGCCGCGCGCGAATCTGCTGTACTCGCCGCGCAACAAGATTCTCGCCACGTCCTTGTTGGTCGAAGCCTTTTTGTACGAAGAGCAAACGCGACGCGGTATCTCGATCAAGCATTGGGAAGAATTTGAAGACGTCGCTGATCACTGCACGGTTTGCCATAAATGCCTGACACCTTGTCCGGTCGATATCGACTTTGGCGATGTGTCGATGAACATGCGCAATCTGCTACGCAAGATGAACAAAAAATCGTTCAATCCGGGCACCGCTGCCTCGATGTTCTTCCTGGGCGCAACCGATCCGGCGACGATCAACGCAACCCGCAAAGTCATGATCGACTGGGGCTACAAGGCTCAGCGCTTCGGCCACGATTTCTTCAAGAAGCTGGCGAAGAAGCAGACTGCCGCACCAAAGTCCACAGTCGGTAAACCGCCGGTCAAGGAACAGGTCATCCACTTCATCAACAAGAAGATGCCGGGCAATCTGCCGAAGAAAACCGCGCGTGCCTTGCTGGATATTGAAGACGATAAAGTCGTGCCTATCATCCGCGATCCGAAATCGACGACGATGGATACCGAAGCGGTGTTCTACTTCCCCGGTTGCGGTTCCGAGCGCCTGTTCTCGCAAGTCGGCCTGGCAACGCAGGCGATGTTGTGGAATGTCGGTGTGCAAACCGTCTTGCCGCCGGGTTATCTGTGCTGCGGTTATCCGCAACGCGGCACCGGCAATTACGACAAGGCCGAGAAAATCATCACCGATAATCGCGTGCTGTTCCATCGCATGGCCAACACGCTGAACTATCTGGATATCAAAACCGTCATCGTGTCTTGCGGCACCTGCTACGACCAGTTGCAGGGTTATGAATTCGAGAAGATTTTCCCCGGCTGCCGCATCATCGATATTCACGAATATCTGATGGAAAAAGGCGTCAAGCTGGAAGGCGTCAACGGCGTGCGTTACATGTATCACGACCCTTGCCATACGCCGATGAAATTGCAGGATCCGTTGAAAACGGTGAATGCATTGATCACGACTGTTGACGATCAAAAGATCGAGAAGAATGACCGCTGCTGCGGCGAATCAGGGACTCTGGCTGTGACGCGTCCCGACATTTCAACGCAAGTGCGCTTCCGCAAGGAAGAGGAAATGACCAAGGGCGCGGATAAATTGCGTAGTGATGGCTTCACCGGAGAGGTCAAGATTCTGACTTCCTGTCCTTCGTGCCTGCAGGGCTTGTCGCGCTACAACGATGATTCCGACACGACGGCCGACTACATCGTGGTCGAAATGGCCAAGCATTTGCTCGGGCCGAACTGGTTGCCGGAATACGTGGCACGCGCCAACAATGGCGGCATCGAACGTGTGCTGGTGTAAGCATGGCGACAGCATGCGAATTATGCGATGAGTCGGGCGGTGAAATTCTGTTTCGCAATGAGCAGTTGCGTGTGGTGCTGGTTGCCGATGCAAATTACCCCGGCTTCTGCCGCGTGATCTGGAATGCGCATGTCAGCGAAATGACCGATCTGGCAATAGAAGACAGGTCGACCCTGATGCGTGCGGTGTGTCAGGTCGAAGCTGCGCAACGCGAAGTATTGCAGCCGCAGAAAATCAATCTGGCCAGCCTGGGTAATATGGTGCCGCATCTGCATTGGCATCTGATTCCGCGTTTTGTCGACGATGCGCATTTCCCGCATCCGGTCTGGGCCGCACCGGTACGCCAGACTGCCGGTGAAATGCTGGCACACCGGCGCGCCTTGCTGCCGGCATTGCGGGCGGCAGTGATACGCTGCGTATCCTGTACAAGCTGAATCGCTGATATCCATTACAAATACCAACTGCGCAGGCGAACATGATTTCCTGTGCGCAATCTGAACGAGAGACGATCATGACTGGTTCCAAACAAACACCTCCAGCACCACAGCCAACCGGTTTGACGGTACGCAAGCAATCACGCGTGCTGGAAGTTGAATTCGATGATGGCGCTGCCTTTTCACTACCGTTTGAATTGTTGCGCGTCTGGTCGCCATCGGCGGAAGTGCGCGGTCACGGCCCAGGTCAGGAAACCCTGCAAACCGGCCAGCGCAATGTGGAAATCAACGCAGTCGAACCTGTAGGCAATTACGCGATCAAACCGGTGTTTTCCGACGGTCACGATACCGGCATTTTTTCGTGGGAATACCTGCATCACCTGGGAACGAACCAGGATGCCCTGTGGGAAGATTATCTGCGTCGTCTGGAAGCCGCCGGTTTCACGCGCGAGAGCGGTCGCGATGCGCCGATGAGCAAGGCAGTGGTCAGCGGTTCCGGTTGCGGAAGCCATTGATTCCATTCGGTTTGCGAGCAGGCTCACGACTGAATTTGCTTGCGCTATCGACAAGTAAAAATAATTTTAACGTTTTCTTCACATCTCAATAACGCTTGTATAATGTAATCGACTAGCCATGACAAATTCCACACATTTCGGTTATCAAACCGTCGCTGAAGAAGAGAAGGTTCACAAGGTTGCCGAAGTATTCCATTCGGTTGCTGCCAAGTACGACGTGATGAACGATTTCATGTCGGCAGGATTGCATCGCGTGTGGAAGGCTTTCACGATTGCGCAGGCTGGCATACGCCCGGGCTTCAAGGTGCTGGATATTGCAGGCGGCACCGGCGATCTGGCCAAGGCGTTTGCCAAAAAGGCAGGTTCAACCGGCGAGGTCTGGCTGACGGATATTAATGAGTCGATGTTGCGTGTCGGACGCGATCGCCTGTTGAACAATGGCTTGATCGTCCCCACATCGTTGTGCGATGCAGAGAAATTGCCATTTCCCGACAATTATTTCGATCGTGTGAGCGTGGCTTTCGGTTTGCGCAACATGACACACAAGGATGTGGCGCTGGCGGAAATGCGGCGTGTATTGAAGCCCGGCGGCAAGCTGCTGGTGCTGGAATTTTCCAAGGTCTGGGAACCTTTGAAAAAACCGTATGACGTTTATTCGTTTTCCGTGTTGCCGTGGTTGGGTCAACGCATTGCAGGCGACGCCGATAGTTATCGCTATCTGGCCGAATCGATCCGCATGCACCCCGATCAGGAGACACTGAAAAAAATGATGCAGGATGCAGGACTCGAAAGAGTTGAGTATTTCAATTTGACAGCCGGCGTGGCGGCATTGCACACCGGAATAAAACTTTAGGAGACGCAATATGATGAAGAAATTTTTGTTGGCCTTGGTCGTGGTGGCCAGCTCGATGGCGTTGGTCGCTCCGGAAGTGGAAGCCAAACGCATGGGCGGTGGCGGCTCCTTCGGCAAGCAATCGCAAAGCTTCAAGCGTGCCGCTCCGCCACAACAATCGGCAACTCCGGCCAAACCGGCTGCTGCACCTGCAGCGGCAGGCGCAGCGGGTGCTGCAGCCAAACCTAGCATGATGCGTAATATCCTCGGTGGCGCATTGCTCGGCCTGGGTCTGGGCGCGCTGTTGTCGCACCTCGGCATTGGCGGCGCATTGGCCAGCATGATCAGCACCATGTTGATGGTCGCTCTGTTTGCATTTGCAGCGATGTTCATCTATCGCATGATCAAAGCCAAGAGCGCCGGTAACCAATCCGGCAACATGCAGCCATCGTTCCCGAACAATTTCTCGGCAAAGAGCAATACGCCTGAAATCGGTTCGCGTATCGAACAGCCTTACGGTCAGCCTTCGGCTCTGCAGTCGGCAGCGCCTATGGCATCCGGCGCAGCATATGAAGCGGGTAATGACGCAGGTGATCTGCCTGCCGATTTCGATGTGCAATCGTTTATCCGCAACGCAAAAACCTATTTCATCCGTCTGCAAGCGGCGTGGGACAAAGCTGATGTCAACGACATTCGCGAATTCACCACACCTGAAATGTTTGCCGAATTGAAGTCGCAATTGCTGGAACGCGGTGCTTCGGAAAACCATACCGACGTGATTTCGCTGGAAGGCGAATTCTACGGCGTGGAAACCGTAGGTGACGATTACATCGCCAGCATCAAGTTCACCGGCTTGATCAATGAAGGTGGCGGCGCAGCGACTGAGCCCTTCACCGAAGCGTGGAACCTGTCCAAGCCGGTCAACGGCAACGGCGGCTGGGTTCTGGCCGGTATTCAGCAGCTGTAATTGCACCATGTAGATAGTTAGCGCCGCCTGACGGCAAACTGCTAAACTTGAAGCCGCCCGTGAATAATCACCGGCGGCTTTGTTTTTGGCTTCACCATTTTTGCCTATGACTTCTTTTTCTCCCGCCAGCATTTTCCCCGCCGCCATCAATCATCTGCTTGCGCAGGAAGCCTGGGCGCGCGCCAAACTGATGCCGCATGCAGGCAAGGTCGCCGTACTGGATGGCGGCGTGCTGGCGGCGCGCCTGAAAGTGACAGCCGACGGGATGCTGGAAGCAGCAGCGGCGGA
Source organism: Herminiimonas fonticola (assembly GCF_040395855.1). Lineage (GTDB taxonomy): Bacteria > Pseudomonadota > Gammaproteobacteria > Burkholderiales > Burkholderiaceae_D > Oxalicibacterium > Oxalicibacterium fonticola_A. The sequence goes on from NZ_JBEBPO010000093.1 coordinate 8,210, forward strand.
TGACGCAGCAACGGTCACGATACGTGTGCAACTGGCCGATCTGCCCGTCATCATGCAAAATCGCGAACGTGCTTTTTCCTTCGTGAAGATAGAAGGCGATGCCGATTTTGCCAATACGATTTCGCAATTGAGTCAGGGTTTGCGCTGGGAAGCGGAAGACGATCTGAGCAAGTTCGTCGGCGATATTGCAGCGAACAGAATGATGGGCGGCGCACGGTCTGCGTTGAACACGGCCAAGGCGCTGCATCAGTCAGTGACTGAAAACGTGGCTGAATATTTTCTCGAAGAAAATCCCATGTTGATACGTCCGCAAGCAGTGACTGAATTTACCGCCGATGTGACCAGATTGCGCGACGATGTGGCGCGACTGAGCAAACGGATAGAAAAGCTGAAGGGTAGTAATCAATGATCTTGAGATTCCTCCGCGTACTTAAAATCCTGCGGGTCGCGATCCGCTACGGTCTCGACGACATCGCAATGTCCGGCTTGCGGATTCCGCGCACCACAAAATTACTGAATCAACTGCTGTTCTGGCGCGATCTTTCCGAACCGCGTGGCGTGCG
>NZ_JBEBPO010000094.1:0-8758 GCF_040395855.1 Herminiimonas fonticola
GTTTGCACGCACAGGCCAAACTGCTGCGCGATGCCATCGATTCCGTCCTGAGTACAGAAAGCGGACGTACCGTCGATCTGGGCGGCACCGTATCGACTTCCAAATATGGCGATCTGCTGATCGAACGTATTCGCGATTCAAAATAATCAGCCGCTGTATTCGGGCTGTATTTGGCTTGTATTTGTGAGGCGTTGAAAACAGGACAAAAGCGCATCGTGCGGAACAGGCACGATGCGCTTTTTAATTTCAGTTGCCGCTTAACGCTCCCGGCTGAACCGTACTCTACGCTGTTATCAGTGCTGTGCGTATCTGCTGCAAGGCCGCCGGATCTTCTATCACCGATAAATCGCCGGGATCACGCCCTTCGCAAATTGCCTGAATCGAGCGTCGCAACAGCTTGCCGGAGCGCGTCTTGGGCAAGGCACTGACAAAGTACACATGCGATGGCCGGCCTATGGATCCCAGTCGCTTATCCACCACTTTCATGATTTCAGCTTCCAGCTTTTTCGCCTCCTCGGGGTTTGATGCCAGCACTGCATTCTTGAGGATGACAAAAGCGACAGCGCACTGTCCCTTGATTGGGTTTTCGACACCGACGACCGCGACTTCCGACACATTGCCATGGCTGGAAATGCTTTCTTCGATTTCGCGCGTGCCTAGCCTGTGTCCGGCGACATTGATGACGTCATCCGTGCGGCCGAGGATAAAGTAATAACCGTCGGCATCGCGTATGCCCCAGTCGAAGGTCGAATACGCTTCGCGTTTGTAATTGCGCCAGTAAGTGTTGACGAAGCGCTGGTCGTCGCCGTACAGGGTTTGCAGGCAACCAGGTGGCAATGGTCCTTCGATGACGACGACGCCTTTTTCATTGGCTACGCATTCTTCGCCGCTGACTTCGTTGATGATCTTCGTCTTGTAACCGTACAGGGGTAAACCGGGACTGCCTGAGCGAGTGGGCTTGTCGCCTACGCCTTTGGCGATCGAGATGATGGGCCAGCCGGTTTCGGTCTGCCAGTAATTATCGATGACAGGTACACCCAGCACGCCGGATATCCACTCGGAAGTGGTTTGATCCAGCGGCTCACCCGCCAGATAGAGTGCCTTGAGCGACGATAGATCGTGTTTCTTCAACAGTTCCAGCGGCTGCTTCTTCAGCACACGAATGGCGGTCGGGGCTGACGACATGCGCGTGACTTTGTACTTTTCAACGATACTCCACCAGATGGATGCATCCGGCCGGATCGGCAGTCCTTCATATAAAACGGTCGCCATGCCTGCCAATAAGGGTCCGTAAATAATGTACGAGTGGCCGACCACCCAGCCGATATCCGAAGTGCAGAAAAAAGTTTCACAGGCTTTGCCGCAAAAAATCAAATCCATGGAGGTGGTCAGCGCCACCGCATAACCGCCGACATCGCGCAACACACCTTTCGGTTTGCCGGTGGTGCCTGAGGTGTAGAGGATGTAGGACGGTGCATTGGATTCCAGCCATACCACCGGCACTGCTGCATCCATATGTTTTTCACGCAGCGCGGCGTAATCGACATCGCGTCCTGCGACTGTCTTCATGGGAGCAAGGCCGCGGTTAACCATCAATACATGCGTCGGCTTGTGTTGCGCCAGCACGATCGCTTCATCGAGCAGTGATTTGTAAGGCGTCACGTGGCAGCCGCGTGAACCGGCATCGGCCGAGAGAATCAATACCGGTGTTGCGTCGTCGATGCGGGTGGCGAGACTGTTCGATGCAAAACCGCCAAACACCACCGAGTGGATTGCACCTATGCGCGCGCAGGCCAGCATGGCGAACGCAGCCTCGGCAACCATGGGCATGTAAAGCAGTACGCGATCGCCTTGCCTTACACCTAGCGATTGCATTATCGCAGCGCAGCGATTGACCTCCGCATGCAATTGCGCAAATGTATAGACAGTCTCGGTTTCGGTTTCAGTGGAGATGGCGATCAATGCCGGTTGATCAGCGCGCGTTGCCAGGTGTCGGTCCACGGCGTTGTAACAAAGATTGGTTTCGCCGCCGACAAACCATTTGGCGAATGGCGGCTTGTCGTAGTCCAGTGTGCGCGTGAACGGCTTATGCCATTCAATGCGCTGTGCCTGCTCAGCCCAGAAGGTGTGCGGATCGTCGATCGAGCGACGGTAAAACGCATCGTATGCAGCGGCATCGAAATTCATGAGTTCCCTCCAGCCAGATAAAAATACAATTTCTGTAATGTTATTTTTATAGTGCGGCAGCTCATCCCGGCGTACCTGCCGGGATGAGCTGTACAGCAGGGCTAGATCACATACAAATCCACATATTCGTGAACCGGCATCGCTTCCAGTTTTTTCTGATCCAGGGAAATATCCAGAATTTTCTGTTGTTGCCTGGCGGGGAACTGCCGTGCCAGATTGATCTTGAACTTGGCTTCCAGCAGTGGAATGCCTTCCTTGCGGCGACGTGCATGGCCGACCGGATATTCGACGACGATTTCCTTCAGCTTCTTGCCGTCCTTGAATTCGATTGTCAGTGCATTTGCAATCGAGCGTTTCTTCGGATCGTGATAATCCTTGGTGAAAGCAGGGCCTTCCACGCACACGATCTTGTCGCGCAGCACATCGATACGCTTGTCGCTGGCGATATTGTCTTCATAGTCGGATGCAGTCAGGCGGCCGAAGATCAGCGGCACGGCAACCATGTACTGGATGCAGTGATCGCGGTCAGCCGGATTATCGAGCGGACCTTTTTTGTCGATGATGCGTATGCAGGCTTCGTGCGTGCGTATGGTGATCTTTTTGATGTCTTCGATTTTTTTGCCGGCTTTAGTCAGCTCGGCATGCAGCGTCATTGCTGCCTCAACCGCCGTTTGCGAATGAAATTCTGCCGGGAAGGAAATCTTGAACAGCACGTTTTCCATCACATACGATTCATATTTGCGCTGGAACTTGAAGGGCTGGCCTTTGAACAGCACATCGTAGAAGCCCCAGGTCTTGGCGGTCAGCACCGATGGATAACCCATCTCGCCGGTCTTTGCGATCAGCGCGAGTCGTACCGCGCGTGAAGTTGCATCGCCGGCCGCCCATGATTTGCGCGAACCGGTATTCGGTGAATGGCGATAAGTCCGCAATGACTGGCCATCGACCCAGGCTAGAGACACCGCATTCAGAATTTCATCGCGCGTCAGGCCCAGCATTTCTGCCACGACCGCAGTCGAGGCCACCTTGACCAGCACTACGTGATCGAGGCCGACTTTGTTGAATGAATTTTCCAGTGCGATGCAACCTTGAATTTCATGTGCCTTGATCATGCCGGTCAGCACGTCTTTCATAATCAGCGGTTTCTTGCCGGCAGCGACAGCATTGCGCGACAACCAGTCGGCAGTGGCGAGGATGCCGCCCAGATTGTCGGATGGATGACCCCATTCTGCCGCCAGCCAGGTGTCGTTGAAATCCAGCCAGCGGATCATCATGCCGATGTTGAATGCTGCCTGTACCGGATCAAGCTGGAATTGCGTGCCCGGTACTTTCGCGCCATTCGGAACGATCGTGCCCGGCACAATCGGCCCCATCAATTTTTTGCATGCCGGATATTCCAACGCTTCCAGGCCGCAACCCAGCGTATCGATCAGGCAATTGCGCGCGGTGTCGTAGGCAAGTTTGGAAGAAATTTTGTACTTGGTGACGTAGTCAACGATATCGACCAATACCTTGTCGTGTTTAGGACGGACATTTGAAATATGAGCAGACATGAGATTCCCGTGATCGTAGGTAATTAGGAATGAAACGATAGGCGAGGCATGGCGCTTATTTGCGCTTGGCTAGCGGAACGAAAGCCAGATCTTCCGGGCCGACATAATGTGCGGACGGGCGGATGATCTTGTTGTCTATGCGTTGCTCGATGATGTGCGCGGCCCAGCCGGAAGTGCGCGCGATCACGAACAGCGGCGTGAACATCGCCGTCGGCACGCCCATCATGTGATACGACACCGCCGAGAACCAGTCCAGATTGGGAAACATTTTCTTGACGTCCCACATCACGGTTTCCAAACGTTCGGCGATGTCGAACATTTTCAGCGAGTCGGCATCCCTGGATAGCGTGCGTGCGACTTCCTTGATGACTTTATTGCGCGGGTCGGCAATCGTGTAGACAGGATGACCGAAGCCGATCACGACTTCCTTGTTCTCAACGCGGCGCTTGATGTCGGCTTCTGCTTCGTCCGGGCTCTCATAACGTTTTTGAATTTCAAATGCGAATTCATTTGCGCCGCCGTGCTTGGGGCCGCGCAAGGCGCCGATCGCGCCGGTAATGGCGGAATACATATCGGAGCCGGTGCCGGCAATCACGCGAGCGGTGAAGGTGGAGGCATTGAATTCGTGTTCGGCATACAGAATCAGCGAAGTGTGCATCGCTTTTTCCCACAGCGCGGATGGCTTTTCGCCGTGCAGCAAATGGAGGAAGTGTGCGCCTATCGAGTCGTCATCGGTTTCAACTTCGATGCGCTTACCGTGGTTACTGTAGTGATACCAGTACAGCAGTATCGAACCCAGAGATGCCATCAATCTGTCTGCGATATCGCGTGCGTCAGGCGCATTGTGATCGTCTTTTTCCGGCAGCATGCAGCCGAGTACCGATACGCCGGTGCGCATCACGTCCATCGGATGTGATGCTGCCGGTAGCCATTCCAGCGCTGCCTTGACGTTGGCAGGCAAGCCGCGCATGGATTTCAATTTGGTTTTGTAGGCTTTCAGTTCCGGTGCGGTTGGCAGTTTCCCGTGCACGAGTAAATAAGCGATTTCTTCAAACTCGCAACTATCGGCGATATCCAGAATGTCGTAACCACGGTAGTGCAAGTCGTTACCGGTCTTGCCGACAGTACAGAGTGCGGTATTGCCGGCGGTCACGCCGGATAGTGCGACTGATTTTTTCGGTTTGAAACCTGCAGCTTGTTCACTCATGTCTGTCTCCTTATGCATTCGGGGCCATCACGGGATTACTTGTCGGCGTATTTCTTTTCCAGTTGATCGAAGTAGGGTTTGTTGACCAGGCGCTGCCGTTCGCTGAACGGACTGACCAGATGTGGGTCTTCATCCAGGCGATGCGTGTCGCGTAAGACTGTGAGTGCTTTTTGCATGCCGGCGACTGCCCCTTGCAGCGCGGCATTTGCGTACAGCACGATGCCGTAGCCAAGTACGGCGAGTTCATCGGCGTTGAAGATGGGCGTCTTGCCACCTATCACCAAGTTGACCAGTTGCGGCTTGTCCAGTGCTTGCGGCAGGCGGCGTATTTCATCTGCAGTTTCTGTCGCTTCAACGAACAGGATGTCGGCGCCAGCCTCGCTGTAACGTGCTGCGCGTTCCAGCGCATCTTCAAAGCCGTGCACGCTGCGCGCATCGGTGCGCGCCATGATCAGCATGCCTTCATCGCTACGGGCATCGACGGCAGCGTGGATTTTGCCGACCATTTCTGCGCATGAAATAACTTCCTTGCCATTGAAGTGGCCGCAGCGCTTGGGGGAAACCTGGTCTTCCAGTTGCACGGCGTCAGCGCCAGCACGTTCGAGTGTGCGTATGGTGTGACGTACATTCAAGGCATTGCCGAAGCCGGTGTCGGCATCGACGATGATGGGGATATCGACCGCATCGCGTATGCGTGCAGTGTGGTCGGCCAGTTCATTGAGGCCGATGAAACCTTGATCAGGCAAACCGAGGTACATATTGGTCACGCCAGCGCCGGTGATATAGAGCGCTTCGAAACCCAGGTCGGCAATTACACGTGCCGACAGCGCATTGAACGCACCCGGCACCAGCAGGCCGCGCCGGGCATACACCTTGTCGCGCAACACTTGCTTGCTGCTTTTTGACTGACTGCTCATTGAATATCCTTTTGCCGAGGTGTTTCATGACGGTGCCTGCTTTTCATATTCGCAATGGGCGTGCCATGCTGTGTCTGACGCATTCATCTGGGAAGGAAATCTTGATGGTGAACAATAAATTCATTTCAAATCAAATGCTTGAGAGTTTTTGCCGTTTGCTGTAGGGATAGGCAGAATCTGCGCAGCATCCAAAAGCCGTGTTACATTTGAAACGTTTGAAACGCACGAGTGAAACATGAAACGTTCGTCCTCTCCTTTTCGCGACAATGCCGACAAGCCTGTCATCTGGACCGTATCGATTTCGCGTTTGTTCGAGTTATTCCGCGACATCACGCTGGAGTTCGACGATCAGGCCGACATCGAACCGATACACCTGGGCTTTGAGGATGCGGTGCGCCACATCCGTGAACGTCTGGCGACCGAACGTTGCGATGCCGTAATTGCTGCCGGCTCGAACGGTGCCTATCTGAAAAGCCGTTTGTCGGTGCCCGTCATCATCGCCAAGGCCAGCGGCTTCGATGTAATGCAGGCATTGGCGCGTGCGCGCAAGATCACGCCGGATATTGGCCTGATCACTTATCAGGAAACCATGCCGGCGCTGGCCGAGTTCCAAACCACCTTCGGCCTGAATATTGCGCAACGCACTTATGTGACGGAAGAAGATGCGCGTGCACAAATCAATGAATTGAAAAGCGCCGGCATCAAAGCCATCGTCGGTGCCGGACTGATCACCGACCTGGCTGAAGAAGCCGGCCTGAGTGGCGTCTTCGTTTATTCCTCCGCATCGATACGCCAGGCATTTGAAGATGCGCTGGAACTGGCGCGGCTGACGCAACTGGAAGCGACGCGCGGCCGCAGCTTCCCGGTGGCCGATACCTTGCGCGCCAAACATCACATCAAGGATTTGCGCGGCGACTCTGCTGCGATGGAAAGCGTGCGGCAATCGGTCACGCTATTCGCCAAATCGCCTGCCACGGTATTGATCCAGGGTGAAACCGGCACCGGCAAGGAGCTGGTGGCGCAAGCGATGCACCGCGCCCATCCGCTGATGCAGGGCAAGACCCAGGCTGGCCACCCTTTCGTCGCCGTCAACTGCGGCGCCTTGGCGGAGTCGTTATTGGAGGCTGAATTATTCGGCTATGAAGAGGGTGCGTTTACCGGCTCGCGTCGTGGCGGACGTGCGGGTTTGTTTGAGGCTGCGCATCGCGGCACCTTGTTTCTGGATGAAATCGGCGAGATGCCGCTGTCTTTGCAAACACGCTTGTTGCGCGTGCTGGAAGAGCGTGAAGTGGTGCGTGTCGGTGGCACGCGGCCGATTCCTGTCAGCGTGCGCATCATCAGCGCGACGCATTGCGATCTGGATGCGCGCGTCAAAGAAGGGCGCTTCCGCGCAGACTTGTTTTATCGCCTGAGTGTATTGCGCCTGAGTTTGCCCCCTTTGCGTGAACGTCCCGAAGATGTGCCCGTACTGACCGAATGGTATTTAAAAAACGCACTGGCATCGCTGGATATCAGGCCGCACGCCAATTTGCATGCAGAGATATTGACTTGCCTGCCCTTGCTGGCGTCGTATGCCTGGCCGGGCAATGTACGCGAACTGCGCAATTTGATGGAGCGCCTGGCCTTGTTTTTGGCGGCGGCGCCATTGCAGGCGCTGACGCCGGCCTTCCTGAAAAGTATTGCACCGGAATTGTCTGCGTTGCTCAACGATGTGATTGCTGTGGCGTCTCATGATGTCCTGGCACAGGAAAAAACAGAAACGCTGCAGCAAGTATTGCAGCGTCACCACGGCAATCGTGAAGCGGCGGCAAATTATCTGGGCATCAGCCGCACCACCTTGTGGCGCAGACTGCAGGTTGCGGACAACGCAGATGGCAAGCCAGATTAAAAAAGCGAGCTCTTTAACAAGCTACGGCGATTTTCTGATTGAACGGATCCGCGACTCAAAATAATTTGTCGCTGTATCCGGCTTGTATTGGTGAGGTGTTGAAAACAGGATGTAAGCGCATCGTGCGGAACAGGCACGATGCGCTTTTTATTTCAGTTGCCGGTTTGGCGTACTGGTATCCACGCGCGTAGGTATGCGCAGTACGACCAGCGCGCCTATGCCGCCGAGCAGCAGCAGTGCGCCCTGCACCCACGGACGATCGGAGAATGCCCAGATCGAAAAAGAAATGGTCAGCGCCATCGTGCCCACGGCCAGATATTTGGTGCCGCGCGTGAGGCTGCGATGCCGTTCCCAGTTACGCAGCATCGGCCCGAGCAGGCGGTGTTGCAACATCCAGCGATGTACTCGTGGCGACGCCTTGGCGAAACAGGCTGCCGCCAGCAATACAAAAGGCGTGGTCGGCAGGCCGGGCAGGAAAATGCCGATCACGCCCAGCAACAGGGCCAATCCGCCAGCCAGGCCGTACAGCAGTCTGGCCACGCGGGATCGGGATTGCTGCGGTTTGCCAGTGTGTTCCGGACTCATGCAGGCAAGCGGCGGAGACGTCTGGCGATCGCATCGACAGCAGGTGTGCAAGGAACGACGTGATAGTGATGGAGCATGCGATCTCTTGTATTGAAGCGGGGGAATGCAAGCAAGAATACCTGTCTTTGCAAAGCTGCGTCCAACTCGGGCTGCCGGTGGCGACTTTTGCTCTGCGAGTGGAGTTGATATTTGCTCACAAATGATAATAATTCTCATTTATAATGAGATTTTACTTCCCGTAGAGAGTGCGGGAAATAAACAGGGAGTTCATTCGGCAATGCGAACCGCGCGCATGCAATCTGGTCGTGGCCGGCAATGGCAGTAGAGCTGCGTATTTCCGCTGTGTCAATGTGATGTGTGCAGCAGTGGTTGAGCAAGGTGAAGGAGCAGAATCATGAGCAAGTCCCGCAACAGTTTCAAC
>NZ_JBEBPO010000095.1:0-8679 GCF_040395855.1 Herminiimonas fonticola
CTACTCCAATAACCTGGCTGGTTGTACATGGCTTTTAAATGTGAGATGAACAAACGCACCTTGGCCGGGACGTTCCTCTGCTGCGGATACACAGCCATGATGTCGTACTCAGGAATCGCGTAATCGTCGAGCACCGTTTCCAGCAAGCCGCTCTCCAGCTGGCTTTGGATTTCCCAGACGGAGCGCCAGGCAATGCCCAGACCTTCGGTCATCCAGCGGTGCAGCAGTTCGCCATCGTTGCAATCCAGGCTGCCCTGAGCGCGTACTGAGACGGTTTTGCCGCGGTGATTAAAATACCAGCCACGCTGTTGTCCACCTTGAAGATTGAAGGATAGGCAATTATGCTTAGCGAGGTCGTCCAGTGTTTTGGGTTTGCCATGTTTTTTGAAGTAGTCGCGCGTGCCGCATACGACACGTTTGTTGGCGGCAAGTTTGATGGCAACAAAATTCGGGTCGATGTTGCCGCCAATACGGATACCCATGTCATACCCTTCCTGTACCAGATCAACCACGCGGTCGGTCAGGTTGAATGACATTTTCAGGCCGGGATGTTGTTCGAGAAAGTTCTGGGCATAGGGCGCAACGTGCTGGCGGCCAAAGGATGCCGGGGCGGAGACGATCAAGTGACCGCTGACTTTGTTATGGCCGGCAGAGAGCGTGCTTTCGGCTTGATCCAGCTCGTTGAGCATCTTGCGGCAATGTTCCAGATAGACCGAACCTTCTTCAGTCAGGGCCAAACGGCGGGTGGAGCGATGCAGTAAGCGGACGCCGAGCCGTTTCTCTAGTGCATCAATGCGCCTGCCTACCATAACGGGCGTGACTTGCAGGGCTAGGGCTGCTGCCGCGAAGCTGCTATGCTCGACCGCCATCACAAATGCTTCGATCTGTTTGAGTTTATCCATTCGATACCTGGAGTATTTAATTGGTTAATTAATTATTCTATTCTAAATTTAATGGATAAGAATTACTATACGGCGTAGGAAACTTTCATTTCAATGGAGATTATGTAATGGCAAAGATGACAGCAGCCCAAGCAGCGGTTTGGGTAATGCAGAAAGAGGGCATTGATCAAGCTTTCGGCGTACCAGGCGCAGCGATCAATCCGTTTTACTCCGCCATGCAAAAGCAAGGCACGATCAAACACATTCTGGCACGCCACGTAGAAGGCGCGACCCACATGGCTGAGGGTTACACCCGCGCCAAAGCTGGCAATATCGGTGTTGCCCTCGCTACCTCGGGCCCTGGCGGCACAGACATGATTACCGGTCTGTACTCGGCAATTGCCGATTCGATTCCAATCTTGTGTGTCACTGGTCAAGCGCCACGTGCACGTTTGCACAAAGAAGATTTCCAGGCTGTTGATATCGAGTCGATCTCGAAGCCAGTGACCAAATGGTCGGTGATGGTTCGCGAACCGGCATTGGTTCCACAAGTATTCCAGCAAGCATTCCACATCATGCGCTCCGGCCGTCCAGGTCCAGTGCTGATCGATTTGCCATTTGACGTCCAGGTTGCTGAAATCGAATTCGATCCAGACCTGTACGAACCATTGCCAGTCTACAAGCCAGCAGCAAGCCGCAAGCAGATCGAACGCGCAATTGCGATGCTGAACGAAGCAGAGCGCCCATTGCTGATTTCCGGCGGCGGCGTGATCAATGCAAATGCAACGCCGTTGATGCTCGAATTTGCTGAGCTGGTTAACGTTCCTGTCGTTCCAACCCTGATGGGCTGGGGCACAGTACCTGACGATCATCCACTGATGGTCGGTATGGTTGGTCTGCAAACATCGCACCGTTACGGTAACGCGACGATGCTGGCTTCGGACTTCGCGTTCGGTATCGGTAACCGTTGGGCTAACCGTTTCACCGGTTCGATCGACGTCTTCACCAAAGATCGTAAATTCGTTCACATCGACATCGAACCGACACAAATCGGTCGCGTGTTCGGTCCAGACCTCGGCATCACTTCCGACGCTGGCGCAGCACTGAAATTGATGATTGAAGTAGCGAAAGAATTGAAAGCTGCCGGCAAACTGAAAAACCGTGATGCATGGCTGGCTGAGTGCCAACAGCGCAAACGCACGATGTTGCGTAAAACGGATTTCGACGTAACGCCGATCAAGCCACAACGCGTGTACCAGGAAATGAACACCGTGTTCGGCAAAACAGCGCGCTATGTTTCGAACATCGGTTTGTCGCAAATCGCTGCGGGTCAATTCCTGCACGTGTACAAAGAACGTAACTGGATCAACTGCGGTCAAGCAGGTCCATTGGGCTGGACTGTTCCAGCTGCTCTGGGTGTCCGGGCTGCAGACCCAACCAGCGAAATCGTTGCTATCACAGGCGATTACGACTTCCAGTTCCTGATCGAAGAATTGGCAGCCGGCGCGCAGTTCAACCTGCCATACATCCACGTGTTGGTGAACAACTCGTACTTGGGCCTGATCCGTCAAGCTCAACGTATGTTCACAATGGACTACTGTGTATCGCTGGCATTCGACAACATCAACTCGACCGAAAACGCTTCGTACGGTGTTGATCACGTTAAAGTGACTGAAGGCCTTGGCTGTAAAGCAATTCGCGTCTACAACCCGGACGATATCCAGCCTGCGCTGCGTAAAGCACAAGAGTGGATCAAAGAATTCAAGGTGCCAGTCGTTGTTGAAATCATTCTCGAGCGCGTGACCAACATCGCTATGGGTACCGAAATCAACGCGATCAACGAATTCGAAGAAATCCTCGACGTTAAGGAAGCTTAAGATGACAAAACTTGCTGCCAATCTGACCATGCTGTTCAATGAGGTTCCATTCATGGACCGCTTTGAACAGGCTGCAAAAAACGGTTTCAAAGGCGTTGAGTTCTTGTTCCCATACGATTTCCCTGCGGCTGATGTCGCAGCGAAATTGAAAGAGAACAACCTGGAAATGGTTTTGCACAATCTGCCAGCCGGTAACTGGGCTGGTGGTGAGCGCGGTATCGCTTGCCATCCTGATCGTGTAGAAGAATTCAAGGCTGGTGTCGACAAGGCAATTGAATACGTCAAAGTGCTCGGCACCAAACAGGTCAACATCCTGTCCGGTATCGTGCCTGCTGGCGTAACGCATGAACAAGCAGAAGCGACCCTGGTTGCGAACTTGAAATATGCAGCTGCCAAATTGAAAGCAGAAGGTATCCCGTTGTTGATCGAAGCGATCAACACATTTGATATCCCTGGCTTCTTCCTGACCGGCACCAAACAGACTCTGGACATCATTGCCAAGGTCGGTTCGGACAACCTGTTCTTCCAATATGACATCTATCACATGCAACGCATGGAAGGTGAATTGGCGAACACGATGAAGAACAACCTCGCGGTTATTCCTCATCTTCAGCTGGCAGATAATCCAGGTCGTTTTGAACCAGGCACAGGTGAAATCAACTACACCTTCCTGTTCAAGTTCCTGGATGAAATCGGCTACAAGGGCTGGATCGGTTGCGAGTACAAGCCTAAGGCAGGTACAGTAGAGGGATTGGGTTGGCGCGCTGCGCACGGCCTATAATGTAACGCGCCTTATACGATAATGAGCGGTCCGAAATGGGCCGCTCATTATTTCTACAGGTGTCCGTAGCAATTACACTTAATCAAAATCAGGAGTCAATCATGGCAAAAGTTGGATTTATCGGTTTGGGAATCATGGGCGCACCAATGGCGCTGAACCTGCAAAAGGGTGGTCACCAACTGTTTTTGCATGATCAAAAAGCACCGGCACAAGAATTAGTCGATGGCGGCGCAACTGTTTGCGCATCGGGCGCTGAAGTCGCGAAAAATGCAGACATCATCATCACCATGGTGCCAGACACCCCGCACGTTGATGCAGTTTTGTTCGGCGACAACGGCGTTGCAGCCGGTTTGTCCAAAGGCAAAATCGTGGTCGACATGAGCTCGATCTCGCCTATCGCTACCAAAGAATTCGCTAAAAAAATCAATGCACTGGGTTGCGAATACCTGGATGCACCAGTATCCGGTGGTGAAGTTGGCGCGAAAGCAGCTTCGTTGACCATCATGATCGGTGGTTCGGAAGCAGCATTTGCAACCGTCAAACCATTGTTCGAGTTGATGGGCAAAAACATCACTCTGGTCGGCGGTAACGGCGACGGTCAAACCACTAAAGTGGCTAACCAGATCATCGTTGCACTGAACATCCAGGCTGTTTCCGAAGCATTGTTGTTCGCTTCGAAAGCAGGCGCAGATCCAGCGAAAGTCCGTCAGGCACTGATGGGCGGCTTTGCCAACTCGCGCATTCTGGAAGTACACGGTGAACGTATGGTTAAACGTACCTTCAACCCAGGCTTCCGTATCGAACTGCACCAGAAAGATTTGAACCTTGCATTGCAAGGCGCAAAAGCAATGGGCGTTTCCTTGCCGAACACAGCGAATACCCAAGAGCTGATGAATGCATGTGCAGCCAATGGCATGAGTGGTCTCGATCACTCGGCACTGTGCCGCGCGATTGAAATCATGTCGAACCACGAAATCGCCAAGGCGTAATTTCGTTTCGATAGTAATTCAACCGGCATTGTGCTTGTTTGCAATGCCGGTTTGATTCTCGCGGTTTTTACGCGCAGTGAATCAAGCAATGAGTCGCATAGTTTGCATCACAAGATTTAATACGCATCTCCCCCAATTCTTAGAAATATTCTCGCCACATGTCGATAGCCCCACGTCAGTTTTTAAACGACCTGTATGCAACAGCGGTAGAAGCCGTGAGCGCACAGAAGTGCATGCCCGCCTACCTGCCGAAGCAATCGGTCAAAGGTCGCACGTTGGTGATTGGTGCCGGTAAAGGCGCCGCTGCAATGGCCAAGGTAGTTGAAGATACATGGCCAGGCAAAGTCGAAGGTTTGATCGTTACGCGTTACGGCCATGGCGCCGACTGCAAGCAAATCGAAGTTGTTGAAGCCGCGCATCCGGTGCCGGATGAAGCAGGTCGCCAGGCTGCAGGTCGCATGCTCGAACTGGTCAAAGGTTTGACCGAAGACGACCTCGTGTTGTGCCTGATTACCGGTGGTGGTTCGGCTCTGCTGAGCTTGCCGGGTGAAGGCATCTCGCTGGAACAAAAACAGGCTTTGAACAAGGCGCTGCTGAAAAGCGGTGCAACGATTTCTGAAATGAATTGTGTGCGCAAGCACCTTTCAGCTATCAAAGGCGGCCGCCTTGGTTTGGCTTGTGCGCCAGCACGCGTCGTGACGCTGCTGATTTCCGACGTGCCTGGTGATGATCCTGGCGTGATCGCCAGCGGTCCAACGCTGCCTGATCCAACCACTTGCGCAGAATCACTGGCAATCCTGAAAAAGTACAAGATCGAGATTCCGGACAACATCCTGCAACATCTTGAATCCGGCGCAGGCGAAACACCGAAGCCAGGTGATGCGCGCTTCGTACGTAACGAACATCACGTGATCGCGACCGCGCAACACGCGCTGGAAGCGGCTGCAGAAAAAGCACGTGCAGCCGGTATCACGCCTTACATTTTGTCGAACGACCTGGAAGGTGAATCGCGCGATGTCGGTTCCGTCCACGCCGCATTGGCAAAACAGGTTGCGAAGTATGGTCAACCATTTGCCAAACCTTGCGTTATCTTGTCCGGTGGAGAAACCACGGTGACCGTGCGCGGCAAAGGCCGTGGCGGTCGCAATGCAGAATTCTTGTTGAGCCTGGCCGTTGCCTTGAATGGCGCTCCTGATATTTACGCACTGGCATGTGATACCGATGGTATCGACGGTTCGGAAGATAACGCGGGCGCGATCTATCAACCGGATTCGATCGCACGTGCTGCCGCGGCAGGTCACAACGCGAAAGCGATGCTGGAAAATAATGACGGTTATGGTTTCTTCAGTGCGGTGGGTGATTTGATAGTTAGTGGCCCGACTCGCACGAATGTGAATGATTTCCGTGCCATCCTGATTTTGTAATTTATTCGCCGCTGTGAGGTGATTGCACGCATAGCGGTATTGTTTTTTTAATTTTCATTTAAGAAGAAGACCTGTCATGAGACGTAATCGTAAAGCAAAAATCGTTGCTACCCTGGGCCCAGCAAGTGGTGATGTGGCAACCATCTCTGCCTTGTTCGAAGCTGGCGTGGATATGTTCCGTTTCAACTTCAGCCATGGTTCGCACGAAGATCACCGCGCACGTCACGTCATCGTGCGTGACCTGGAAAAAAAATACGGCCGTCCAGTGTCGATCCTCGCCGATTTGCAAGGCCCTAAGATCCGTCTGGGTACGTTCACCGGCGACTCCGCTATGCTGAAAGAAGGCGAACAATTCGTGCTCGACCGCGATGAAACACCAGGCGATGCATCGCGCGTATACCTGCCGCATCCTGAGCTGTTTGCTGCCGTTGCAGCCGGTCAGAATCTGCTGTTCGACGACGGCAAAATTCGCGTCTCGATCGAAAGCAACTCGGGTGACCGCATCGTCACTCGCGTGACCACCGGCGGCAAGATTTCGAACCGTAAAGGCGTCAACGTACCAGACGCGATTCTGCCGATTCCGGCAATGACACCAAAAGATCTGGTTGATCTGGAATTCGCATTGTCGCTGGGCGTGGACTGGGTTGCGCTGTCTTTCGTGCAGCAAGTTTCCGACATCGAAGATGCACGCAAGATCATTGGCGATCGCGCCTTGATTCAATCGAAAATCGAAAAACCGGCTGCGATGCTGGACATCGATGCAATCTGCAAAGCATCCGACTCCGTCATGGTTGCCCGTGGCGATCTGGGTGTTGAACTGCCGATCTCGCAAGTGCCACGCGCGCAGAAAGAAATCATTCGTGTGTCTCGTAAATACGGCCGTCCAACCATCGTTGCCACGCACATGCTGGAATCGATGACCGAGTCGCCAATGCCAACCCGCGCAGAAGCTTCCGACGTCGCTACTGCGATTTATGAAGGTGCCGATGCTGTCATGCTGTCGGCTGAATCGGCCAGTGGTAAAAATCCGGTTCGTGCGGTGCAAATGATGGATTCCATCATCAAGGAAGTGGAATCCGATCCGGTTTACCGCAACCTGCTGGATGCGCAGCAAGTTGCGCCACGTGCAACACCGGAAGATGCGATCTGCATCGCCTTGCTCGACACAACCACATCGCTCAACGCGGCATGCACCGTGACTTACACCAAGTCCGGTAGCACCAGCATGAGTGCTGCACGTGTTCGTCCTAACACATCCATCCTCAGCATCACGCCGGAACTCAAAACCGCGCGTCGTCTGGCATGGGTTTGGGGCATTCACTCGATCGTCGGTAAAGACGTGCATTCGGTTGACGAAATGGTCAGCGAAGCAGTGACGGCAGCTGTGCGTGAAGGTTTCGCCAAAAAAGGCGAATACATCGCGATCTCGGCTGGCTTGCCATTCGGTGAATCCGGTACAACCAATCTGTTGCACATCGCAACAGTGAAGTAATCTAAAGCAAGCATTTCGATGTAAAACAGTTTCTGAGAGACGGTATGTCTGCCGTTTTTCAGAACTGACATGAATGAGTTGTTGAGTTGCAATAACTCATTCATGTCAGATGTAAAAATCTGACATGGGTCAATTGACATAGCCGTTTTATGACATAGACTACGAGTCGTAGTTTGATTGACCTGTTGTAGAAGTACGAAGCTAGGGGTCCTAGGCAGATGCGTTCCGCATTTGCCGGGTGAGAAAAACCCTTGAACCTGATCTGGATAATGCCAGCGAAGGGAAGCTACCGAGAACGTGTATCGCATCCAGCATTCGAATTGTATTTATCGATGCTCAAGTTGAAACGATACATGTTCCCGAAACCTCCTTAGCTGGCTCCAAGCCACTGTAGTTAGCCAAGGAGCCAAAATGAGTGCCAATCCGAAATTTCTGTCCGCTACCGCCACGGTAGATGAAGCAGCGATTCAACCATTACCAAATTCCACCAAAGTTTATATTCAAGGTTCGCGTCCTGATATTCGCGTGCCTATGCGCAAGATCACGCAATCCGATACCGCAGCATCGTTTGGTTTTGAAAAAAATCCTGCGATCTATGTCTACGATACGTCCGGCCCGTACACCGATCCTGAGGCGAAGATCGATATCCGTTCCGGCCTCGATACGCCGCGCATGCCGTGGATACTGGAGCGCAAGGACACAGAAGAACTGGCCGGCCCAACATCGGAATATGGTATCGAACGTCTGAACGATCCCAAGCTCGCAGAGTTGCGTTTCAACCTGCATCGCAAACCGCGTCGCGCACTTGCAGGCAAAAACGTGTCGCAGATGCATTACGCACGTCAGGGCATCATCACGCCGGAAATGGAATACGTTGCGATACGCGAAAACATGAACCGTCGCGCGTATCTGGAAGAGCTGAAACAATCCGGACCTAAGGGTGAAAAACTCGCCGAGCTGATGGGTCGTCAACATCCAGGCCAATCGTTCGGCGCGGCGATCCCGCAAGAGATCACTGCTGAATTCGTACGCAGCGAAATCGCCCGCGGCCGCGCAATCATTCCAGCCAACATCAATCATCCGGAAATCGAACCGATGATCATCGGCCGTAATTTTCTCGTGAAGATCAACGCCAACATCGGCAACTCTGCAGTCACATCTTCGATAGGTGAAGAAGTCGAAAAAATGACCTGGGCGATACGCTGGGGCGGCGATAACGTGATGGATCTGTCGAC
>NZ_JBEBPO010000096.1:0-8643 GCF_040395855.1 Herminiimonas fonticola
GGCATCGTTTGTGGAAAGCATCGATGTATTACACGGCACCGGCGTGGTGACGGATAATAGCGGCCACATCATTTTGCGCACCATTTTTGGAATCCCCATGGAAATTAAGGTCAACTTTCTCGACAAGCTGCGTCTTGAAGCCAAGTTCGATGACTTCACGGTAATCGCCGATCAGCCTATCCGCTATAAAGGTGATGGCTCGGCGCCTGGTCCCTTCGATTACTTTCTGGCTTCGTCGGCCTTGTGTGCGGCTTACTTCGTGAAGTTGTACTGCAACACGCGCAATATCCCTACCGAAAATATCCGCCTGTCGCAGAACAACATTGTTGATCCGGAAAACCGTTACCAGCAGATTTTCAAGATACAGGTTGAGTTGCCGGCAGATATCCCGGACGTAGACCGCCGGGGCATCTTGCGCTCCATCGAGCGTTGTACGGTGAAAAAGGTGGTGCAAGCCGGACCAGAGTTTGTGATTGAAGAGGTCGAGAATCTGGACGCCGATGCGCAGGCCTTGCTGACCTTGCAGCCGGCTGCTGACGCCAGCACCTATATCGCGGGCAAGGATCTGCCGCTGGAACAAACCATCGCCAATATGTCCGGTCTGCTGGCGGGTCTGGGCATCAAGATTGAAATCGCTTCGTGGCGCAATATCATTCCCAATGTGTGGTCGCTGCATATCCGTGATGCGCATTCGCCGATGTGTTTTACCAATGGCAAGGGAGCGACCAAGGAAAGCGCGTTGGCCTCGGCCTTGGGCGAGTATATCGAGCGACTGAGTAACAACCATTTCTACGCCGGTGTGTTTTGGGGCGAAGACATCGCCGACGCGGCGTTTGTCCATTACCCGAACGAACGCTGGTTCAAGCCCGGCCGCAAAGATGCGCTGCCGGCTGAAATTCTCGATGAGTATTGTCTGCAAATTTACAATCCCGATGGTGAGTTGCGTGGTTCGCATCTGATCGACACCAACTCCGGCAATGTGGAGCGCGGCATCTGTTCGCTGCCGTATGTGCGGCAGTCGGACGGCGAAGTGGTTTATTTCCCGTCCAACCTGATCGAAAACCTCTATGTCAGCAATGGCATGAGTGCCGGTAATACGCTGGCCGAAGCGCAAGTGCAATGCCTGTCCGAAATTTTTGAACGTGCGGTCAAGCGCGAAATTCTGGAAGGCGAAATGGCATTGCCTGATGTGCCGCAGGAAGTGCTGGCGAAATACCCCGGCATTCTGGCCGGCATTCAGGGCCTGGAAGAACAGGGCTTTCCGGTGCTGGTGAAGGATGCATCGCTGGGTGGAATATATCCGGTGATGTGCGTCACCCTGATGAACCCTCGGACCGGTGGTGTGTTTGCCTCGTTCGGCGCGCACCCAAGCCTGGAGGTGGCGCTGGAAAGGAGTCTGACAGAATTGCTGCAGGGTCGCAGTTTTGAAGGCTTGAACGATTTGCCTCAGCCGACCTTTGTCAGTAACGCCGTGACTGAACCAAACAACTTTGTTGAGCACTTCATCGATTCCAGCGGCATCGTATCGTGGCGCTTTTTCAGCGCCAAAGCGGATGTCGATTTTGTTGAGTGGGATTTTTCTGGGCAAGGTGAAAACTCCAATGCCGAGGAAGCCGCGACCTTGTTCGGCATTCTCGAAGACATGGGCAAAGAGGTGTACGTGGCGGTATATGACCAGCTAGGCGCCACTGCCTGCCGAATTCTGGTGCCCGGCTATTCGGAAATTTATCCGGTAGAAGATTTGATCTGGGATAACACCAACAAGGCGCTGCTGTTCCGCGCCGATATCTTGAACCTGCATCGCCTGGACGAGCCAAGCCTGGAAGCGCTGCTTGACCGTTTGAATGATAGTGAACTCGATGAACACTCCGACATCGCGACCTTGATCGGCATCGAATTTGACGAGAATACGGACTGGGGACAACTGACAGTTCTCGAGTTGAAGCTGCTGATTCATCTCGCCTTGCAGGAATTTGAGGAGACACACGAGCTGGTGGGTGCCTTCCTGCAATACAACGACAATACTGTCGAGCGCGGATTGTTTTATCAAGCCTTGAACGTAGTGCTGGAGGTGGTGCTGGATGACGAGCTGGAACTGGACGATTACGTGGTCAATTTCCGCCGCATGTTTGGCAACACGCGGATGGACGCGGTGCTGGGCTCAGTAGACGGCAGCGTGCGCTTCTTCGGCTTGACGCCAACCAGTATGAAGCTGGAAGGACTCGACAGGCATCATCGCCGGATCGACAGCTACAAAAAATTGCATACGGCGCGGGCCAATGTGGCGACTACAGCCAGCTAGGGTGTCGAGTCAGCGCTGATGGCCTGAAGCAGACAGCTGCTTCAGGATGGTCCAGTCTCTTCAAGCATATCTTTCATCATCGCAAGAGCAGCGAAGATCTCATCCTGTGCTGTCCTTGGGCATGCCCGATACGCGTAATGCCTGCTCGGAAAAATGTTGCGTTACCCATTGCTCACACACAGCCCAAAGCTGCGGCGCACCTCGTTGAATGACAGGGCCATATCGGGAGAAGACCTGTTCAAGCGAAACATCGTTCTCTGTCCAGGTTCCCCCGTGGGTGAATACATTGACAAGAAGAGGTTGAAAACGGTCGAGTGCCTTGGCGAATTTTGCGTCCTCTGTCTCCGCACGTTCAAATTCTCGCCATAAAGCCAGAAATTCGTTGCCTTGTTGTTGAGGCAATAAGCCGAACAATCGCTCGGCTGCTTTAGATTCTTCTTCTGCCTGGAAACTGCCGGAAGAATCACTATGAATCGGGAAATCGCCGACGTCTATCTCGACGATGTCATGCAGCAAGAGCATCTGTACAACCCGATTTGTATTCACCGGCCCGCAGGCGTATTCATTCAGTAGTAGGGCGTACATCGCCAAGTGCCATGAATGCTCGGCAGAATTTTCTTTCCGGCTTTTATCAAGCAGTGGAGATTGCCTGACGACGGTTTTCAGCCGGTCGATTTCTCTCAGAAAACTTAACTGCTTGTCTAATATGGTTGTTTGCATCATTTCACCTCCAAGTGTGCTTTCATGGCATACAAAACAGATGCGGCGACAGTTCATTTTTGGTCGCAAGCGGATAGCCGGAAAACAAGAAATCTGCATCAAGATGCCTTATACAAAAAGGGCTACGCTATTGCTAGCGCAGCCCTTTTTCTCGGATTCTGAAAATCCGGATTATTTGCTCGCCAACCCCAGCAGCATCTCATTCAAACGCTTAACAAATCCAGCCGGATCGTTCAGGTTGCCGCCTTCAGCCAGCATGGCCTGATCGAACAGAATATTCGACCAGTCATCAAATTTGGCTTCTTCGTATTTCAAGCGCTGCACCAGCGGATGATCCGGATTGATTTCCAGAATCGGCTTGGCATCCGGCGCATTCTGGCCGGCTGCTTTCAACATGCGCAGCAGGTTGCCGGACAGTTCGTTTTCATCCGCCACCAGACAAGCCGGTGAGTCGGTCAGGCGGAAGGTGACGCGTACTTCCTTGGCCTTGTCAGCGAGTGCGGTCTGCATCTTGCCGACCAGTTCCTTGTACTGGTCTTCGGTTTCCTGGTGCTGCTTTTTCTCGGCTTCGTCTTCCAGTTGGCCGAGATCCAGATCGCCTTTGGCGACCGATGCGAGTTCCTTGCCTTCGAATTCTTCGAGGTAGGACAGCATCCATTCATCGACGCGATCGGTGAGCAGCAGGACTTCGATACCTTTTTTGCGGAAGATTTCCAGATGCGGACTGTTTTTCGCGGCGTTGTACGACTCGCCGGTTGCGTAGAAAATCTTGGTCTGACCTTCCTTCATGCGCGAGACGTAATCGGCGAATGAAACCGTTTGTGCATCGCTGTCGTTATTGGTCGATGCAAAGCGCAGCAGCTTGGCGATACGTTCCTTGTTGGTCGCGTCTTCGCCCATACCTTCTTTCAGCACCTGGCCGAAGGCGTTCCAGAAGGTGGTGTACTTGTCTTTCTTTTCTTGCTCGTCGGCGTTTGCCAGTTCTTCCAGCATGCCAAGCACACGCTTGGTCGAGCCTTCGCGGATGACTTTGACGTCGCGCGACTCTTGCAGAATTTCACGCGAGACGTTCAGCGGCAGATCGGCTGAATCGATCACGCCTTTGACGAAGCGCAGGTAGACCGGCATCAGTTGTTCGGCATCGTCCATGATGAAGACGCGCTTGACGTACAGCTTGATGCCGCCGCGCTTGTTGCGGTCCCACAGATCGAAGGGCGCCTGGGTCGGGATGTACAGCAGTTGCGTGTATTCGCTACGGCCTTCGACGCGGTTGTGCGTGTAGGTTAGCGGTTCGCCGAAGTCGTGCGATACATGCTTGTAGAACTCGGTGTACTGCTCAGGCGTGATCTCATTTCTGTTGCGCGCCCACAGTGCGCTGGCCTGATTGACGGTTTCCAGTTCATCGGTAACGACGGTTTCTTTTTTCTCTTCGTCCCATTCTTCTTTCTGCATCACGATAGGCAGCGAGATATGGTCGGAATATTTGCGGATGATGGATTTCAGTTTCCACGACGACAGGAATTCGTCTTCGCCTTCGCGCAGGTGCAGGATGATGTCGGTGCCGCGGGTCGGCTTGTCGATTGCTTCGACGGTGAAATCGCCTGCGCCTTCGGATTCCCAGCGCACGCCTTCATTGGCTGCTGCGCCGGCACGGCGAGTTTCTACCGTGATGCGGTCCGCAATGATGAAGCCGGAGTAGAAGCCGACACCGAACTGGCCAATCAGCGCAGCATCCTTTTGCTGGTCGCCGGAGAGTCGGGAGAAAAATTCCTTGGTGCCGGATTTGGCAATGGTGCCCAGATGTTCGACGGCGTCGTCGCGCGTCATGCCGATACCGTTATCGGAAATCGTGATCGTGCGTTTTTCCTTGTCGAAGCTGACCTTGATCTTCAGCTCGGCATCATTTTCAAACAGCGCGCTATTGTCGATTGCTTCAAAGCGCAATTTGTCGGCAGCATCGGAGGCGTTGGAGACCAGTTCGCGCAGGAAAATTTCCTTGTTGGAATACAAGGAGTGAATCATCAATTGCAGCAGTTGCTTTACTTCGGCCTGAAAGCCCAGGGTTTGTTTTTCGGATGCAGCCATTTTTACCTCAAGTGTCAAAGAAAGAATTGGTATGTTCGGGACGCCGGATTTTTAAATCTCAGCCCAAACGTCCCGTCGCAAATTGGGACGATATCGGCAAATTCAAGACTTGCCGCGCAACTGGTCGATTGCCTGTTCGAGAAAACGCAAAATGCCGGGGTCTGTCATGGCTGCGACATTGAAACGCATATTGGAAGAGGGTAGCTGTTTGGGTGAAAACAGGCTGCCGGGCGCCAGCAGATAACCTTCCGCCATCGCTTTTTCAGTCAATGCATTGCTGTCGCAACCGACATCTGCCCACAGGAACATGCCGGCCGGCGTGTGGACATTGATCTTGATGCCTATGCGTTCCATCTGTCGCGCCGTCCTGTCGCGTACCGCATCCAGCTTGCCGCGCAGGCGATCGACATGCTTGCGGTAATGGCCATCGGACAGAATCCGGTAGACCACGCGTTCGGTGAGTTCCGTGGTGGTCAGCGTGGTCAGCATCTTGCGGTCGGATAAATGGATGGCGATATCGTGCGAGGCGGCGATGAAACCGACGCGCAGATTGGCTGCCAGCGTCTTTGAAAATCCGCCCAGATAAATGACGCGATTCAATTGATCCAGCGCGGCAATGCGCGTCGCCGCCTGTACCGTAGTGCCGGGATGCATATCGCAATAGATATCGTCTTCGACAATCATGAAGTCGTATTGCTCGGCAATTTTCAGCACCTGAAATGCCTTGGCTGCCGAGAGCGAACTGCAGGTCGGATTGTGCAGGATTGAATTGATCACGAATAGTTTTGGCTTGTGCAGCGCGGCCAGTGCGCCTAGTTTTTCGATATCCGGCCCATCCGGCAGACGCGGAATACCGACTACCTTGGCACCCAGCGTGGAGAATGAACCGAACATCAGGAACCAGGCCGGATCGTCGACAAAAATCGTATCGCCGGGTTGTATGTAATGCCGTGCCACCAGGTCCAGCGCCTGCGTCACGCCAGAGGTGGTGACGATCTGATCCGGCGTGGCGGCAATTTCCAGCTCCGCCATTTTCAATTGCAGTTGCTGGCGCAGCGGCAAAAATCCCTGCGGCGTGCCGTATTGCAGCAACATGTTTTGATTTTGCCGGCTGACGGCGCGCAAGGCATTTCCCACCATGTCGCCATCGAGGAAATCATTGGGAAGCGAACCTACGCCCGGCATTTTTTCCGGCGGCAATTGGCGAAACATATTGCGTACCAGCCACACCACATCCAGCGCTTGCGTGGCCGTCGTATGCTGACGCTGCTTGTGCGGCGTCAGCATGGGAGCACGGTCACGCACGTAGAAACCGGAACCGCGGCGCGATTCCAGCAGACCGCCGGCGACCAGCCTGTCGTACGCTTCCACCACGGTAAAACGTGATACGCCGTGCTGATCGGAAAACTGGCGTATTGACGGCATGCGCGCGCCGGTGCGCAGCAACCTGTCGTCTATGCGCGAAGTCACGAGCTGCACGATTTGTTCTATCAGCGAACTATCGGCCTGGCGCGACAGCAGCGGACGGGGCGCGGCGACAGGTGCAGGCGTGTTGTGCGATTTGGCTGTATTGGTCATATTGCCGTGACAGTTAGGAGATTAATTCCTTAAGTGTACTGGTACTGTATTGGTTTTGTCGATTACGATGTTTTAACGATAAAAACAGTAAAACGATGCATGTATCGTTTTGCCATCCTTCTGGAACAATATGAATCCTTGCTGCCTCTTTGCCTTCACCTCGTCGATCACGCCGGGGCTGAACAACATGATTGCCTCGACCCTGCATTCAGTTCGGGCGATCCGCTCATGAGTCACGACTCCATAGCAAGTTCTGTCGCGATGACGCCAGAAACCAAAGGCATGCTGCTGGGTGCAATCGGCGTGGCGATGTTCAGCCTGACCTTGCCGTTTACCCGGGTCGCTGTCGCCGAATTGCATCCGGTCTTTGTGGCGCTCGGTCGCGCCGTGGTGGCAGCTGTCTGTTCCGCCGTTTTGCTGTGGTGGAGCGGTGCGGTACGGCCGAATAAAACGCAGATGAAATCGCTGCTGATTACTGCGCTTGGCGTGGTGGTCGGCTTCCCGGTGTTTTCGTCGATCGCGATGGCTTATGTGCCGGCCTCGCATGGCGCCATCATCCTGGGTATCTTGCCGCTGGCGACCGCCTTGTTCGGCGCATTGCGTTTTGGCGAACGGCCTTCCATCGGTTTCTGGATGGCTGCAATAGTGGGCAGCGGCCTGGTTGTTGCGTTTGCATTGCAGCAGGGCGGTGGTGAATTGCATATTGCCGATCTCGCATTATTTGTGGCGGTGCTGGCCGCCGCGATGGGCTACGCCGAAGGTGGCCGCCTGTCGCAGACGATGGGCGGGCAACAGGTGATTTCATGGGCGCTGGTGCTTTCAATGCCGGTAGTGTTGCCGGTCACGGTATGGCTGGGCTGGCAGCATGGTGTGACGGCCTCGGCCGGTGCGTGGGTAGGCTTTGCCTATGTCTCGCTGTTTTCGATGTTTATCGGCTTCTTCTTTTGGTACAGGGGTTTGGCTTTGGGGGGAATTGCACGTGTCGGACAAGTGCAATTGATACAACCATTTTTGACCTTGCTGGGTGCGGCAGTGATTCTGGGAGAGCTGCTGGAGTGGCGCACTTTTCTGTTTGCACTTGCGATTATTGCCGTCGTGGCAATAGGAAGGAAAATGCCGATCAAGCGCCAAAATTGAATATGGATGTCTTCTTGTACGCTGTGCAGCGTCGATAGTTGGGAAGGAAAGCCGAGGATTTGAGATAATCACGGGTATTCCTTCTGTGATCGTCGAAAATACAAGGCATGTAGCCAACATCGCGTTCACAGACATCTGTTAATGGCCATTCCTGCATTGCATGGAATGGCATCAATTTTTGGAGCACTTATGTCTTTTTATGACAAGCTGAAAGCATTGAATATCGAATTGCCTGTCGTCGCAACGCCTGCTGCGGCTTACGTCATGTACGTACAAAGTGGCAACACGGTGTTCCTTTCAGGCCATATCGCCAAAAAAGACGGCAAGCCCTGGGTCGGTCAGTTGGGCAAGAACATGACGACTGACGAAGCCAAACTGGCAGCGCGCGGCGTCGCCATCGATTTGATCGCTACCTTGCAGGCAGCATGCGGCGGCGATCTGAATCGCGTTCAACGCATCGTCAAAGTCATGAGCCTGGTCAATTCGACCGGCGACTATACCGAGCAGCATCTGGTTACCAACGGCGCCTCGGAACTGTTGGGTGAAATATTCGGCGCACAAGGCGTGCATGCACGCTCGGCATTTGGTGTGGCGCAAATTCCACTGGGTGCCTGTGTGGAAATTGAATTGATCGCGGAAATCAAATAAGCAGAAAAAATGCATGAGCCGGTCAATTCGGGCCTGCCTGCCATCACATCGCAGTCATAAAACATCGCAATAATGAAAATCGAAAATCCAACGCCTATCAAATGGCAATTCGCTCAACGGGCAGAGCAACTGCAAAGCTCGGTCATTCGCGAGATCCTGAAAATCACGATGCG
>NZ_JBEBPO010000097.1:0-8595 GCF_040395855.1 Herminiimonas fonticola
GCGCACGGCGTGATCATGATTTTCTTCGTGGCGATGCCACTGGTGACCGGTCTGATGAACTACGTGGTGCCGCTGCAAATCGGTGCGCGCGACGTGGCGTTTCCATTCCTGAATAACTTCAGCTTCTGGATGACGACTTTCGGCGCTGCGCTGGTCATGGTGTCACTGTTTGTCGGCGAATTTGCCAAAACCGGCTGGCTGGCATATCCGCCGCTGTCGGGCATACTCGCGAGCCCGGATGTGGGGGTTGATTACTACATTTGGGCGCTGCAGGTTGCCGGGGTCGGAACCACGCTGTCCGGTATCAACCTGATCGCCACCATCGTCAAGATGCGCGCGCCTGGCATGGACATGATGAAGATGCCGGTGTTCACCTGGACTTCCCTGTGCACCAACGTGCTGATCGTTGCATCCTTCCCGGTGCTGACGGCTGTGCTGGCAATGCTGTCTCTGGACCGCATGGTAGACACCCATTTCTTCACCAATGATGGCGGCGGCAATGCCATGATGTACGTGAATCTGATCTGGATCTGGGGCCATCCTGAAGTCTACATTCTGATTCTGCCGCTGTTTGGCGTGTTCTCGGAAGTGGTGTCGACGTTCTCGGCCAAGCGCATCTTCGGTTACACCTCGATGGTGTACGCGACTGTCGTTATTACGATCCTGTCCTATCTGGTGTGGTTGCATCACTTCTTCACCATGGGCTCGGGGGCGAGTGTCAACTCGTTCTTCGGTATCACGACGATGATCATTTCGATTCCGACCGGCGCCAAGGTATTCAACTGGTTGTTCACGATGTACAAGGGCCGCATCACTTTCGAGCTGCCTATGATGTGGACCATCGGCTTCATGATTACCTTCGTGCTTGGTGGCATGACGGGTGTGATGCTGGCAGTACCGCCAGCCGACTTTGTCTTGCATAACAGCCTGTTCCTGATCGCTCACTTCCATAACGTGATTATCGGTGGCGTCGTGTTCGGTGTATTCGCCGCGATCAACTACTGGTTCCCGAAAGCATTCGGCTTCAAGCTCGACGTGTTCTGGGGTAAATGCTCGTTCTGGTTCTGGCTCGTCGGTTTCTGGATGGCTTTCATGCCGCTGTACATACTGGGCATGATGGGCGTAACACGCCGCATGAGCCACTTCAGTGATCCATCGTTGCAAATCTGGTTCCAGATTGCAGCCGTCGGTGCGGTGCTGATTGCGCTGGGCATAGCCTCGATGCTGATCCAGTTCTATGTCAGCTTCAAGCGTCGTCATGAATTGCGCGATGTGACCGGTGATCCATGGAATGGTCGTACGCTGGAATGGTCGACCTCGTCGCCACCGCCGGACTACAACTTCGCGTTCACGCCGAAAGTGTATGACACCGACAGCTGGAGCGACATGAAGAAAAACGGTTACCAGCGTCCGCTGCAAGGCTTTACCGAGATTCACATGCCGAAAAATACCGGTGCCGGCTTTATCATCTCGGCCTTGAGTGGAGTCTTGGGCTTTTGCCTGATCTGGCAAATGTGGCTGCTGGCCGGTATCAGCTTCGCAGCAGTGATAGCCGCGATCATCATCCACACCTTTAACTACAAACGCGATTACTACATTCCTGCGGACGAAGTTACCCGCACCGAGAATGCTCGCACCAAACTGTTGGAAAGCCATGTCTGAGATCACTGCCACTTCTGCCGATATCAGCGCGATGAGTAGCGCTGACGCAAGCTCACGTTATTTCGTCAAGGAACATCATCCGGAATCAAGCACCTCGCTTGGTTTCTGGATTTACCTGATGAGCGATTGTCTGATTTTCGCCTGCCTGTTTGCGACCTATGCCGTACTGGGTCGCAGCTATGCAGGCGGTCCGACCGGTGCCGAATTGTTCGACTTGCCTCTGGTGGCGATGAACACCGCTTTCCTGCTGGTGTCGTCGATTACCTATGGCGTCGCCATGCTGGAAGCGCATCGCAATCGCGTACGCAGCACACTGATCTGGCTCGCCATTACCGGTGTGTTCGGTGCCGGATTCCTTGCGCTGGAATTGTATGAATTCAACCATCTGATCCATGAAGGTGCAGGCCCGCAAACCAGCGCGTTCCTGACTTCCTTTTTTGCATTGGTCGGTACCCACGGTTTGCACGTTACCTTCGGTATCATCTGGCTGATCGTATTGATGTTCCAGGTCGGCAAGTTCGGCTTGAAAGCTGAGAACAAGCGCCGCCTGATGTGTCTGTCGATGTTCTGGCATTTCCTGGACGTGATCTGGATCGGCGTCTTCACCTTTGTCTACCTGATGGGAGTACTGCCATGAGCGATCATCACGCAACAACAGCGCACGGCGCCGATCATGATCATCACGATGAGCATGCCCACGGCAGCCTGAAAAGCTATGCAATCGGTTTTGTATTGTCAGTCATCCTGACGGCGATTCCGTTCTGGCTGGTGATGAATAATGTGTTGAAAGATTCCGCCACCACCGGTCTCGTTCTGCTGGGTTTTGCCGCAGTACAGATCGTCGTGCACATGATTTATTTCCTGCACATGAACACCAAATCGGAAGGCGGCTGGTCGATGCTGGCGCTGATCTTTACCGTGGTGATTGTGGGAATTGTGCTGGCGGGTTCCTTGTGGGTCATGTATCACATGAATCACAACATGATGCCTGGCTTGCATGGTCATGAAGCACATGAAATGCACGAGACCGTGCAGCAGTCAAAATAAGTCATGTCATGACAAAAGTCACGGAGCAGGGTGGTGGCACCGGTTCGGATTCCGAACCGGCAGCTGCAGTCCCTCGCTCCGGTCGACTGATCTGGCTGGCAATCCTTGCCAGCCTGTTATTTACTCTTTTTGCATCTCTCGGTACCTGGCAAGTCTTTCGCCTGCAATGGAAACTCAATCTGATTGAGCGGGTCGAGCAGCGCGTGCATGCCGCTCCTGTCGATGCGCCACAGCGGGAACGCTGGCCGCAAGTCACTACAGCAAGCGACGAATACCGTCATGTGCGAGTGAGTGGTGTATTTTTGCATCAGCATGCGGTCAAGGTGATGGCGGTGACCGAGCTGGGTGGCGGTTTCTGGTTGCTGACGCCGCTGCAAATGGCTGATGGCAGCATCGTGCTGATCAATCGCGGCTTCATTCCTTCTCTTTCCTACGTTGAACCGAAGGCGCCTGCGACCGAAATTACGGTCAGCGGGCTGTTACGCATCAGCGAACCGGGCGGTGGTTTTTTACGCGAGAACGATGCTGTCGGCGGACGCTGGTATTCGCGTGATGTGACGGCGATTGCGGCGGCTCAGCATCTTTCCAATGTGGCACCTTATTTTATCGATCAGGATGCGCAGCGGCCGAATGCACAAGCAGCGGCTGCAGATGGTGCGGCAGTGCCGCCGGTAGGCGGATTGACGGTAATTTCCTTCCATAACAATCATTTAGTCTATGCTCTCACCTGGTACGCACTCGCCTTGATGGTGATTGCGGCATGCTGGTGGGTGATGCGTGATGAACGCCGCCGCCCGAACTGACAGGCTGGAGCGGGAAATAAACATGCTGGGAAAAAACGGGACGACCGTGTCGGGTGAGGCCATGAACAAGCTGTCGCCATCGACTACGCGCGCCGAACATTCGGCAGGGCGCAAGAACATGATGCTGCTGATTCAGTTGCGCTGGATCGCGGTCATCGGTCAGATCACGACGATCGCCATTGTGACGCTGGGCTTTGGCATTCAGCTGCAATTGCCTTACATGCTGCAAGTGCTGGCCTGTCTGATTGCCTTCAATATCGCCAGCCATCTGCGCTGGCATGAACGCAGTACGGTGAGCAACAACGAGTTGTTTCTTGCCTTGCTGGTGGATGTGGCCAGCCTCACCTTGCAACTGTACTTCAGCGGCGGCATCACCAATCCGTTTGCCTTCGTCTATCTGCTGCAGGTAATTCTGAGCGCGGTATTGCTGGAAGCGTGGTCGACCTGGATTATCGTTGCCATTACCAGCGCCTGTCTGGTCGGTTTGGCAGCGCATGCGAATCCGCTGATCCTGCCGCACGATCACAGCCTGCGATTTTTCAGTTTTTATGTGCAAGGTATCCTGATCTGCTTCGTGCTGAACGCTGTATTGCTGACCGCATTCATCACCCGTATCAGACGCAATTTTCACGCCGGCGATGTGGAACTGGCAGCTTTGCGGCAGCGTGCCGCAGAAGAAGAGCATATCGTGCGCATGGGTTTGCTGGCGTCCGGAGCGGCGCATGAGCTCGGCACGCCGCTGGCAACGGTGTCTGTCATTCTGGGCGACTGGCGGCGCATGCCTGTCGTCGCTGCAAACGCCGACCTGCAGCAGGACATTGCCGAAATGGAAGCGCAACTGCAGCGCTGCAAGAGCATCGTCAGCGGCATCCTGCTGTCTGCCGGCGAAGCGCGCGGCGAGTCATCGGCGCAAACCACGATTGTTACCTTTCTCGACGACCTTGCCGCTGCCTGGCGCGCCAGTCGGCCGATCAACATCTTTCTCTACGAAAATCGCATCAAACATGATCTTGCCGTGGTGTTTGATTCGACGCTGAAGCAGACGATTTTCAATTTGCTCGACAATGCGCTGGAAGCGTCGCCGCAATGGCTGCGTCTGACGGCGAGCAGTAACGAAGATACACTGATCATAGAAGTAAGCGACGCCGGCCCGGGTTTTCTGCCGGAAATTCTGGCAAATTTGGGCACGCCGTATCAGTCGACCAAGAATCGTGTCGGCGGCGGCCTTGGCTTGTTTCTGGTGATGAATGTTGCACGCACGCTGGGCGGCACGGTTACTGCGCGCAACCGCGAGGAAGGCGGCGCGGTTGTGCAGCTTTCGCTGCCGCTGGCCGCGATCATGTTTGAAGAAGAGGAACGGGATGTCGGTTGAACGTACGCTGCTGATTATTGAAGACGACGGTGCGTTTGCCCGTACGCTCGGACGTTCGTTCGAGCGCAGGGATTACCGCGTACTGCTGGCTTCCAGTCAGGATGAAGCGGCCGCACTGCTGCTGCAGGAAAAACCGGCTTACGCAGTCGTCGACCTCAAGCTGAACGGTCACACGTCGGGACTGGCTTGCGTGCAAATGCTGCACAAGCACGATCCCGCCATGCGAATCGTCGTGCTGACCGGTTTCGCCAGTCTGAATACGGCAGTGGAAGCCATCAAGCTCGGCGCCTGCCAGTATCTGGCCAAGCCGTCGAACACCGACGATATCGAAGCTGCTTTCGGCCATGTGGCCGGCAACGTGGATGTGGAGCTGGGCAGTCGTTCGACTTCGATCAAGACGCTGGAGTGGGAACATAT
Organism: Herminiimonas fonticola; assembly: GCF_040395855.1. Lineage (GTDB taxonomy): Bacteria > Pseudomonadota > Gammaproteobacteria > Burkholderiales > Burkholderiaceae_D > Oxalicibacterium > Oxalicibacterium fonticola_A. Next base: position 5,302 of record NZ_JBEBPO010000097.1, read on the forward strand.
CCACGCGGTGCTGGCCGAAAGCGATTTTAATATTTCCGAAGCGGCGCGCCGTCTCGGCATGCATCGCCGCACGCTGGCACGCAAGCTGGAGAAGCAGCGCGTCAAATAAGTACGATGATGCCGGGACCGGTAAAGGATGCGTTGCGGTTCAAACAAGCGGCACAGCGATGCCGCTTATTTTTTTTCAAATACCAGATCCCACACGCCGTGCCCGAGCTTGATGCCGCGATTCTCGAATTTCGTGACAGGACGGTAATCGGGGCGCGGTGCATAGGCATCGGCGGTATTGCGCAAGGTCGGTTCGGCGCTCAGTACTTCCAGCATCTGTTCCGCATATTCCTGCCAGTCGGTTGCGCAATGCAGATAGCCGCCGGTCTTGATGCGTGACGCGAGCAGTTGCACCAGCGGCGGCTGGATCAGGCGACGCTTGTTATGACGCGCCTTGTGCCAGGGATCGGGGAAGAATACGTGTACACCGGCCAGCGATGCCGGGGCGATCATATTGGTCAATACTTCAAAGGCGTCATGCTGGATGATGCGCAGATTCGTCAATTCCCGTTCGCCGATCTGCTTCAACAGGCTGCCTACACCTGGCGTATGCACTTCCACGCCGATGAAATTTTTCTCCGGCATGCCGGCTGCAATCTTTGCCGTGGTTTCACCCATGCCAAAACCGATTTCAAATATCGTCGGCGCCGTGCGATCAAAGGCAGCAGAAATATCCAGTGGCGCTTTTGTGTACGGAATGAAGAATTGCGGCCCCAGCTCCTCGATGGCACGCGCCTGCGCGGTTGACAGGCGTCCCGCGCGCGTGACGAAGCTGCGGATGCGGTGTTCGGTCGGATCGTAAAAAAGCGGCTTGTTTTGTCCGTCGTCGGATTTGGTATCGGTCATGCGAAGTGTTCGGTTAATGCTGCAGATTGAGTACGGGCTGAGAAAAAATTCCGCTGTTAAAAAAGCGCCGATTGTCCAGGTGCCTGGGTGCCGGCTGGAGCGGGTAGAGGGGATCGAACCCTCGTCTAAAGCTTGGGAAGCTTTCGTTCTACCATTGAACTATACCCGCGCAAGCCGTCATTTTACGCGGGTTTGCACGAAGCCAGCGAACTGCGCCGGCGATTCAAGTGGCAGCGTGCGTTTCAGACCTGCCACGCACCATTGCCATAGACCAGATCATCGTCAAGATAGACGGCTTGTGTTACGGCAAAGACATCAACGTGGTATCGGGCAGTCGCTCGCCTGATGATGGCCTTGTTATAGACGCCGTGCTTGGCGCCCAGCGACAGATGGATGCCGCACATGCGCTCATAGGTACCGATATCGCTGACCGTGCGTTGCTGCGTAAAGGCGCGGTTCATGCCAAAGCCGAGTTCGCGCAGCCACACTTCGCCTTCATCGGCACGAATATTGGCGAGCACCTGGTCGAACTCGGGCGTCGAATCGATTACATCGGTGACGCGGCCTTTGGTAATGACTAGAGTGATTGGGTTTTCCGGCTGATTGACTTGAAATGCAGTGTCACCAAAAACAAATATACGCACGCGTCCGTTCACCGCTTCCAGATCCTGCGCTTCGGTAAACACTTCGCCGATCGGAAACTGGCCGCCCACATTGTTCATCTCGCTGTAATCGCCGATATTCAATTTTGCGGATTCAAACGGAGAGTCAAACACCAGGCGTTCGCCACCGCTGTCGACTACGCCAAAGCGCGCGCTATCAATGCGCGCTTTCAGCGCGCGGCCAACGCCGCGATAGTAGGCCGGGTCGTAGGCCAGAGATTCAATGTAATACAGCGCTTGTGATCCTGTCATGCGCGATAAATGCGGATGCTCTATTACCTTGAGCGAACGCTTGAAAAGTTCTATCCGTATCCGAAAAGCCTCAAGGCGAAAATTTGTCGACTGAATCAGCACCACCAGATCATTCGCAGCCAGCCCGGCAAAGGCGGCGAGTACGGCATCTGCGGATATCGTATCGAAATCGATGAAAGTCGCCGTCGGCAGGCAACGTTTATACGCTTCGGTCAATGCAAGTGCGAGTTCGCAGCGGGTATCGAATACGATTATTGCCGCGTGTGGCGCTTTGTATTCGATGGCCAGTGCAAGAACGTCGCGAAGATGGTTTTCTGCTGCGACGATGGCGTGTTCACTGATTGTGCCGAGAATGAGTGCTGCGGGTATTTCTTGCGGTATGAGGGAAGTCATCAAGTTCAGGTATTGAGAAGTAGCCTCTGCCACGGTACAAGACGAAGTCTTCACGATCGCACAGTGCGCTACTGAACCGGCATTTTAAACGATGATGGAGATAGAGCCGCCTGGATGGAAATCAGCGAGGAATCGTTTCTGGTTCCAGGGGCGAGGCGGGAATGGCCAACGCAGCGCGTCGCTCGATCTCGTCCACCATGCCCAGAAACTGTTCGGAAATATTCTTGCGCATCAGATCGGTGGCAAGAAAACCCGGTACAGCCACACCTGGTTCTATCGTTCCCGACCATCGCAATGCGTAGAGATCATCAGCTATCTTTTCGATTTCATAGTGGCCTTCCAGCCGTTTGAGATTGCCTTTCAGCAGGCGAACCTGAATGGCGGAAGAAGGATGTTCAGTCACCTCTACCGTCACGTCTATCGGAAAATGAAAGAACCACAGATAGGCGTAACCTGATTGTTCGATAACAGCGACCTTGCCTTGCCGTTCTACCAGCCGGCTTTTTTTCATGCCGGGGATGAATTGCGCCAGGTGATCGTAATCAGTCAAGGTATTCCATATCAGCGCGAGCGGTGCCTTGATCGTGGTGCGTACGCTGACTTGTACGGCCGTCCCATATCGCGTGGCTTCAACTGAAAATTGGTTTCTTGCATTGGTTTCGTTTGCCGCATGCGCATAGCTTGCTGTGCCCATATGCGCCAGCAGAAGGATGGATAAAATCCAGGCTGCTACAAGATGCGGTTTACCGTCCGTCATATATTTGTCTTTGGCTAAAGGAGGGCGGAATGGCAAAAAATGCATTCGGCTATATTACGCCAAGGTATAAAGGATGGCGGGCGCAAGCTGTAGCAATGCGCATCGATGTTGAAGACAGTGTTGTTGTGTAGACAAAGTGCTGACTGGAAAGAAAATGAAGCGAAGCAAATTTCAACAGATTTATATCGCTGGCTTGCTCGCTATATGCGCAACCTTGCTTGTCTCATGCGCACCAGAGACGCGCTTGCAAAAGCCTGAAAAAGGCACCGAGCCTGTTGCTGCCTTTACTGAAAGTGATTACCTGCAGGCGGAAGCACAGGGCAAAAAGATATTCCG
>NZ_JBEBPO010000098.1:0-8460 GCF_040395855.1 Herminiimonas fonticola
AAGGAACGCCATGAGCATCGAAAAAATCAACGCACGCAATCAGTTCAAGGGAAAGATCAGCAACATCATTCTGGGTGACGTCGTATCGGAGGTCGATGTCAGCACACCGGCGGGTATCGTGACGTCCGTCATCACGACCCGTTCCGTCAAGGATCTGGATTTGAAAATCGGCACCGAGGTCGTTGCGCTGGTCAAGGCAACTGAAGTGTCGCTCGCCAAACTGTTATAAATCTGCGCGACGTCCGCCTGCACTATGGAAAGGCGGGCGTATGCCTGCGGATCAAGGAAGAGCATCATGAATTTCCCCGCCTTGCAGCAATATTTATCGCACCTGCACGCCACGCCCCAGGCCGATACCAGCTTGTGGCTGGATGAGCAGGGGCGCGCGCATGGACGCTATTTCAATTCCACGCTGACCAGTGCGTTTCAACCCATACGAACGCTGGATAATCAGCGCATCGTCGGTGTACAGGGTTTCATGCGCAGCTATTCCAGAAGCGATGACGGCCTCAGCATCTGGAAACTGCTGGATACCGGCGCGACGGACGAGCAATCGATAGAACTCGATCGACTGTGCCGTTTGCTGCATGCCGTCAATTTCTATCGGCAATCCGAAATGACCGATGTCGATCTCTACCTCAGCGTGCATGCGCGCCTGCTGGCTGCGGTCGACAGCAATCACGGCATGTCATTCCGGCGCGTACTGGATGTGCTGGGTTTGCCGCACAGGAAAATCGTGTTGCAATTGCCGCTGATTCAGCACGATCAGGCCTGGTTGCTGAATTATGTCGCCGACAACTACCGACGCAACGGCTTCCGTCTCGCCGTCAACGCTGCCAATGCGCGCCAGGGTCTGGCATTGCTGGAGCAGGTGCATCCCGATGTGATCAAGGTCGATGTACGAGAAATTACTGATGAAGCAGCTGCGCTCACTTTGCTGCAGGCAAGTGCAGAGAAAAAGGTCAGGGTGGTGTTCAAACGTGTCGAGTCGACAGCGATTTGCGACAAGTTGCGCAAGCTCGGTGAGTTGGCACAGCAGACAATTACCGCGCAAGGATATTTGTGGGATCAACCTCAAGCCGGTTTTGCGCAGGATGGCACAGAGGTCCGGCAAGACAGGGGCATAAGGGTGGAGCTTGCATCATGAATCTTCCACATCTGTCCGAATACCGCGTGCTGGTCGTGCCGGGCCTGCACGGCAGTGAAGAAGCGCATTGGCAAACGCGCTGGGAAAAGATGTATCCGGTATTTGAACGCGTGCAGCAGGACGATTGGGCCAGGCCCGAATTGCCGCGCTGGTCGCAACGTCTGACACAGGTACTGGAAGAGTCGGACCAGCCAACCTTGATCGTTGCGCACAGCTTCGGTTGTTTGACCACCATGCATGCGGCCAGCCGCAGCCGCTCCAATCTGGTGGGCACCTTATTGGTGGCGCCGGCCGATCCGGAAAAATTTGCTGTCGCCGATGCCTTGCGCGATGCACGCCTGCCATGTCCTTCCATCGTCATCGGCAGTTCCAACGACCCATGGATGGCCAGTCATCGTGCTGCTTACTGGGCCGATCGCTGGGGCTGCGGTTTCCTGAATGCCGGCGCGCTGGGACATATCAATGCTGAATCCGGGTTGGGTGATTGGGAGCAGGGCTTGCAGCAATTCAGATATCTGCTCGACATGGCGCACGCATTTGTGCCTGATTCAAATTACTTCGCTTGAGGATTTAAAAAAACGGTGAGCGTAAATGGTTTGCGTGGAGGCGAATGTTTCAGGCACTTATTTGTACTGGCTTAAATAAGCGAGCAGATCATCAATCTGCTTGTCATTTCCGATGCCAAAAAAACGCATTTTATTTCCTGGCACCACATCACCCGGCGACTTGAGAAAGGCACGTAATGAATCTTCCGACCAGACGATGCGCGCATTCATCATCGCTGTGGAATATTTGAAATCCCTGGTGGAACCGGCAGGCCTGCCTATGATTCCATTCAATTGCGGGCCAAAGACGCCGCGTGCAGATCGTCCGACCTGATGGCAACTTGCGCATTTTGCGAATGCCGTCCTGCCAGCGATTGCATCGCCTGCCGCATAAGCCTGGGCTGCGCCACAACTCAATGCGAGCACCAGTAATAATTTCTTCTTCATCTTCTGTACGTGTAAAGCGTGTTCTGCCAAACGACAGAGCAATTTTCGCTTGGCGGGTCGCTATCAGCAGCTAACTTCAACGCCGGGTTTTCCCTCGCGCATTTCGCCAATTACGGCGGCGTCGGCAAAGCCGTCTTTCCTGAACAATGCCAATACCTGTTCGACGGCGTCCGGCGCACACGACACCAGCAGTCCGCCGGCAGTTTGAGGATCGGTCAGCAGCGCCTGTTGTACCGGGTTGATGGACGGCGCCAATGTTACTTCGTGGCCGTAACCCTGCCAGTTCCTTCCAGACGCGCCGGTGATGCATCCCTGTTCGGCCAATTGCCGCACTTGCGGCAATAGCGGGATCAGAGACATGTCCAGCTGGGCTGAAAGCCCGGCGCCGCGCGCCAGTTCCAGTAAATGCCCCAGTACGCCAAAGCCGGTGACATCGGTCATCGCATGCACGCCGGCGAGTTGCGCCAGCGCTTTGCCAGGCGTATTGAGTTTGGTCGTGTTGGCGATCATGGATGCGTAACCGGCTGCATCCAGCAGGTTTTTCTTTAACGCTGCTGACAGTACGCCGACGCCTATCGGTTTGCCCAGAATAAGTTTGTCGCCGGCACGTGCACTGGCATTGCGCTTGATATGCGACGGGTGCACCAGCCCCATCACAACCAGGCCGTAAATCGGTTCGACGGAATCGATCGTGTGGCCGCCGGCAATCGGAATGCCCGCTTCTGCACAGATAGCTTCGCCGCCTTTCAGAATCAGCCCTATCGTTTCCAGCGGCAATTTCCCGACCGGCATGCCGACCAGCGCGAGCGCCATGATCGGTGTGCCGCCCATCGCATACACGTCTGAAATGGCATTGGTGGCGGCGATCCGGCCGAAGTCGTAAGGATCGTCGACGATGGGCATGAAAAAATCCGTGGTGGCTATCAGTGCCTGCTCGTCGTTGAGCCGGTAGACGGCAGCATCATCGGAGGTTTCTATGCCGACCAATAATTCTTTCGGCAGTGGAAAGCCGCCTGTACTTTTCAGTATCTGCGAGAGCACGCCAGGCGCAATCTTGCAGCCGCAGCCACCGCCGTGCGAGAACTCGGTCAGTCTGATGATGGGTGGTGTTTCTGTCGTCATGTGCAACCTGTCTTTAAAATGCGCGCCGGCTCAGGCGTCTGAGGAATTGTCTGCGGGCTGATTCAACTGCCGGGCCGCCTGCTGGAAGCTCTCCTCGGAAATATCCGCGAGGGTCAGGGGGCGTGCCTGCTGCAACTGAATGAAATTGCGTTTGATCGATTGCAGATAGCCCGGATCGTAATGCGTGCGCAGCAACTCGTCCACCAGCTCGGGTGTTTTATCCGACAGCGCGAGTTGATGCCATTGTGCGATTCGTTCGCGACCATGCAAGGGAATAAGGAAATCGAGTTGCGTATTGAGTTGCACCGGATCGGCAATAAAGTGAGGATACTCTTCCATCAGCAAGGCAACGCGATGCGGCGTGGAGAGATGAACCGTGGTGCAGGGCGATGCACGCATCTTTTCCATCAACTGATCCGGCACCCGCAACTTCCCTACTTTCTTGCTCTCCGCCTCGACGAAAATCGGTCGTGACGGATCGAAGCTGCTTAACAATTCCCACAGCAGACTTTCAAATCGTTTTTGCGACGGTTGCGATGCTGCAGGCAAATCGCCCAGTACCGAACCGCGATGTGCTGCCAGCTTCTCCAGATCCAGCACCTGTGCGCCTTGGCTCGCCAATACCTGCAGCAAGCGGCTTTTTCCGCTTCCTGTCGGCCCGCATAGTACGTTGAAGTTCAAGGCCTGCGGCAAAACGGCCAGTTCGGCATTGACATGGCTGCGATAGGCTTTGTATCCGCCATTCAACTGCACGACCGGCCAGCCGATACGCGCAAAGATGTGCGCCATTGCGCCGCTGCGATTGCCGCCGCGCCAGCAATAGATCAGCGGTTTCCAGTTTTGCGGATAGCCGAGAAACTGGCTTTCAATATGCCGTGCGATATTTTTTGCCACCAGTGCTGCACCCAGCTTCTTCGCCTCGAATGCACCGACGGTCTTGTACATGGTGCCAACCTGCACACGCTGTTCATCGTCGAGAACGGGGCAATTGATTGCACCGGGAATATGGTCTTCGTGAAATTCTGCCGGGCTGCGCACGTCAATGATGGCGTCGAACTGCGCGAGTTGCGGTCGAACTTCATTAAAGGAAAGTACGGCGGGGTACTTCATTGTTGGATAGTTGGTGTATGGAATGCCGGGTATTATCGCTGATAAAGCGAAAACGCTGATTTGCAGCGGGAAAATGATCTATCCGATCAGAGGTTTCCCTTCACCTATGCGCCGGGGGCTACCGACCTGACCCTCGCAACACAACTCACACAGACAATCAACGCGACGCTGCGACTGCAGTGGCGGTACACTACCGGCGCTTTCATTTATATCGCCCGAAACATGACCATTACGATCAACGAAGACCTGCGCGCCTATATCGATCCATTAACCGAAGATGAATATGCTGCGCTGGAACGCAGCCTGCTGTCGGAAGGCTGTCGCGATGCCTTGGTATTGTGGGGTGACCTGCTGATTGACGGCCACAATCGCTACGGTATCTGCCAGAAGCACGCGATTCCTTTCAATACTGTGCAGAATCATGCGTTCCAGTCTATGGATGATGTACACCTGTGGATGATCGACAATCATCTGGGGCGCCGCAGCGTATCGGATTTCCAGAGGGGAGTGCTGGCATTACGCAAGAAAGAAATCGTCTCTGCGCGTTTGGCACAGAAGCAGGAACGGCAATCCCCTGAAGCAGCTGATGGCAGCGATGCGTCCGTGCAGGAAGAGAAAGAGTCGCCATTGACCCGCGAGGCCGTCGCGCGTGCCGCGCGCATGAGTAGCGCAACACTGGGACAAATCGAAAAAATACAAAAGACAGCAGCGCCGGAACTGGTCGGCGCGATCAAATCCGGTGCCATTTCCATTAATGCCGCTGCGGCTGTTGCTTCCTTGCCGAGCGAAAAGCAGGTTGCAGCCGTTGCCGGAGGCAAGAAAGAATTGCGCCAGGCGGCAAGACAGGTGCGCGAATCCAGATTGCCGCAGAAGCCCAAAGTCGAACTGGCGCCACCGCCGGACGGCGCCTCGGCAGATCAAATCGAGATTTATCGTTTGAAGGGCTTGCTTGCCGAACTGACAGAAGAGCGCGATCACTTGAAAAAGAGAGTGCAGCATTTGACGATCGCACTGGCAGAGACACGGAGCGAACAATAATCAGCGGTAATGATCGCTGCAGAGTAATAGCACATTTGATACCAGTTCCTTTTCCAGAACGGCTATACGTGCGAGGCGGGCGTACGGTGAAGTGTGATGGAGGAAGGCTTGTATATCAATTCTCTTTTTTGCATAAAGCCAGCGTAGCTGCAGCAGGAGATATGTGTGCTTTTGGCGTCAGCATAATGAGCAGGCCACCGCTTGCGAGCAAGATGCTGCCGATGGCGAAGAGCGGTACGTAGCTACCCAGTACACCGTAGAGCGCAGACATGCCGTAACCGGATAAAGCCTGCGCGCTTGAGAAGGATGCTGCGGCCATTCCCCATACGCGTTTGTATGCCGTCGGTCCGACCAACTCCATGATGCGGCCGGATGTCAGTGCCACCAAGCCGGTCACCATGACACCGACGATCAGAGAAGATGTCGAGCGCCAGAAGAATGAGATCGACAGCAGGGGAATGGCAATCGCGGCTGCCTTGATAAAAAATCCCAGTGCCAAACTGCGATGCCAACCCAAGCGATTGCCAAGGAAACCGGCAACCATCGGGCCGACAATTGCACCGATTCCGAACAGCAGCCATTGGAAGGAAGCGGCATTGGTCCCCAGAGATTTTTCTCTATCAAGAAAGTCGACCCAGAAAGCGGTGTGAGGTACGAAACCGGCCGCGTCAAAGCCGTAGGCGATTACGACGATGAGTGCAGCGATACTGATTGCTTGAACAGGTGATGAATCTGCTGTTTGCTGCATCGGTGTTCCCGCCTGCTGTATGCGGATACGACGCAAGCCCCAATCGCAGGCAAGGCCGGCAAGCAGAGTGATCATACCTAGCGTCAACCAGGCGCCCGTCAGACTGAAGCTGAGCAGTAGCGGTACCACGGTCGCGGAAAGTATTGCGCCCATGCCTATGCCGGTAAAGACGAAGGAGGCAACAGTGGTTTTTCGTCCGCTGGAAGCCGCCATCAATGCAAGGGATGGGCCGACCACCATCAAGATGCCGCCGGCAATGCCGGACACAAGGCGCCAGAAAAAGAACCAGGCAAATGCTCCCGGCAGTGAGCACAAGATAAAACTCAGCACGACACCAAGGAAGGCAATGCCCAGCAGTCCGCGTGCTTCAAATCGTTCGGAAAGTCGGTACGCCATCAGCGAACCAAGCAGATATCCAAGTAGATTGGCAGCGCCGAGATAAACAGCCTGCGAACTCAGAAACCAGCCGTGATGGATGATGGCTGGCAATAGCGGCGTGTAAGCGAACCGCGCCAAACCGATAGCAGCCAGAGTTGCACTCATGCCAACGGCGATAGCGGGAAGGTCGATGCGTGAGCTCATGTGCGTTCCATCAATAGGGAGTTTCCTCTGTTGATAAGATCATAGCGATAGCTTGGTAGCCCTACAAACGATTTGTAATGATGCGCTGTATCACACTTAGAGATGTTGATATGAAGGTGATCTTGTGGATTTGAAGTCATTACGCCTGTTCATTGCCGTTGCCGAAACCGGCAGTTTTGTCGCTGCGGAAACGAAGACATGGACGCCGGCAATGGCATCATTTCTGAAACGCTGCGGCTATCGGTGATGTCGATGCAAGCTGAAGGAGAAATTGCAGTTTTCTGAGGCAGGGCGCTATCAGGCTGGCAATTCCTTGAAAGTCGCCAATGCAGCATTGCCTTTAAAAGGTTGGGCAATCTAGCCCTTGAGTGCGCAGCGCCTGGATTGCCCGCAAGGCATCGATGTCTGGTATTTTCTGATATAGGGAAAAACCGAAAGGTAACAGATGATTAGTTTCGATATTCTGGAAACTCTGGTGGCGGCCTCGCTGGTATTGTTATTGGGCCGCAAGCTGGTATCTTCTTCCTCCTTTCTGAAAACCTACAGTATTCCCGAGCCGGTAGTCGGCGGCCTTCTGGTCGCATTGCTTTTGTTTGCGCTGCGCAGTTTCTCAAACACGCAAGTGCAGTTCGACAGCGGCTTGCAAGGGCCACTCATGCTGGCTTTCTTTGCCACCATAGGTCTGAATGCCAATCTCGCCAGCCTGAAAGCCGGCGGTCGCACGCTAGCCTTGTTCCTGGCGGTGGTGTTAGGCCTGCTGGTCTCGCAAAATATCATTGGCATCAGCATGGCGAAAATCATGGGACTTGATCCGCTGATCGGTTTGCTGGGTGCGTCCATTTCTCTGTCTGGCGGCCATGGTACCGGGGCGGCCTGGGGGCGCGTGTTTGCGGAACGGCATGGCCTGGCAGCAGCGACTGAAATCGCAATCGCCTGCGCTACTTTCGGTCTGGTGTTGGGCGGCTTGGTGGGCGGCCCGGTGGCAGGATTCCTGGTAAGACGCTTCAATTTGTCCGCCGCCAAAACTACGCAGGCGAACGATGACGAGGTGCAGCAAAGCTTTGAACAACCGAAAGCGGTGCAACTGATCACGCCGCAGGCATTCATTGAGGCACTCGCCTTGATTGCGGTGAGCCTTTCTGTCGGCACCACGATTGCGAATCAATTGAACGGCACTGCTTTTGAACTGCCGACTTTCGTTTGCGTATTGTTCGTCGGCGTCTTGCTGAGCAACGGTCTGTCGCTACTGGTCGGATACAAGATTTTTGAACGCGCCATTCAGGTGCTGGGTAACGTCAGTTTGTCTCTGTTTCTGGCGATGGCGCTGATGAGTTTGCGTTTGTGGGATCTGGCGACGCTGGCCTTGCCGGTGTTGCTGATCCTGACAGTACAGGCAGTGGCGATGGCGGCTTATGCAGCCTTCGTGACATTCCGCGTGATGGGGAAAAATTACGATGCTGCTGTGCTGGCGGCCGGGCATTGCGGTTTTGGCCTGGGCGCGACGCCGACGGCGATTGCCAACATGCAGGCGGTGACAGAACGCTTCGGGCCGTCACACGTGGCTTTCCTGGTGGTGCCTATGGTCAGCGCCTTCTTTATCGACATCGCAAATGCGATCGTCATCAAATTATTCCTGGCACTGCCGATTTATAACTGACGGTTCTGTCAGAGTCATGCGAGAGAGCTTTGACATGGCCCGCAGTGATGGCGTCGTTTTCTGA
>NZ_JBEBPO010000099.1:0-8406 GCF_040395855.1 Herminiimonas fonticola
TCCGCGCATCAATAGCGCGTTGAAGTTGCAACTCGATTTGCTGGAGCACGCGATGCTGGCTGGCTTTACACACGAGCCGGTCGTGCAACTGTCGGAACAACTGGCAGCACGCACCGGCCATGTACTCGGCCACTGCTTTTATGCATCCGATGGTGCGTCGGCGGTGGAGATCGCGTTGAAGATGAGCTTCCATGCATGGCGTAATCATGGAAAAACCGCCAAGCGCGAATTCGTTTGTCTGAAAGGCAGCTATCACGGCGAAACCATAGGCGCATTGAGCGTAACCGATGTACCTATTTTCCGTGATGCCTACGATTCCTTGCTGCAGCATGCACACGTCGTCACAAGTCCGGATGCGCGTGCTGCTGAGCCGGGTGAGTCGGCTGCCGATGTGGCGCGTCGCGCTGCCAGGGATCTGGAAAAATTATTGCAGGAACGTGCATCGCAGATCGCTGCCATCATCATCGAACCGCTGGTGCAATGTGCAACCGGGATGGCGATGCATGATCCGGCGTATCTGCAGGAAGTGCGTTTGCTGTGCGATAAATATCAAGTGCACATGATCGCGGATGAAATTGCGGTTGGTTGCGGTCGCACCGGTACTTTCTTCGCGTGCGAGCAGGCAGCGATCTGGCCGGATTTTATTTGTTTGTCCAAAGGCATCAGCGGTGGTTATCTGCCTTTGTCGCTGGTGATGACGCGCGATGAAATTTATCAATCCTTCTACGATGTGGATGTGAAGCGCGGCTTCCTGCATTCGCATTCCTACACCGGCAATCCGCTTGCATGCCGTGCGGCACTGGCGACGCTGGCGATCTTTGAAGAAGACGATGTGATCAATGCCAATCGCGCACGTGCTGCAGATTTGACTGCGGCGCTGGCACCATTGGCGAACCATGAACACGTTGCAAACTTCCGCCATCGCGGCATGATCTGGGCCTTCGATGCAGTGATCGATAGCCCGCAGGCCGCCGCGACATTCTCGCAACGCTTCTTCTCGACCGCGCTGGAACATGAATTGCTGCTGCGTCCTATCGGGAATACGGTTTATCTGATGCCGCCTTATATTCTGAGTGGTGAAGAAATCGAAGGCCTTGCCGCGCGTGTGCAAACCGTGTTTGCAAAAGTGATGGCTGCATGAGTAGGCTGATGGCAGCGTCAAGGTGTAACTGAGATGAGATTGAATGAAGGGCGATACTGAGATGAGTGCAAGTTTTAGTTGTTTCGTAACCGGCACCGATACCGAAATCGGCAAGACGCTGATTTCGACCGCGATCCTGCACGCGCTGGTACAACGCGGGGTGCGTGCGGCAGCGATCAAATCCGTGGCGGCTGGCGCGCATCCGATTCAGACAGCCGATGGCGAGGTCTGGCACAATGACGACGCTGACGCTTTGGCGCAGACTGCAAATGTCGTTTTGCCAAGAAATTTGGCGGTTCCGTACATGTTTAAAGAAGCTGCCGCGCCGCATGTTGCAGCAAAATTGGAGAATGTTGCGATAGATATCGCATATATTCGCCGCTGTTACGCACAAGTTGTCGAATTGGCGGATGCCGTTGTGGTGGAAGGTGTAGGCGGTTTTTGCGTACCCTTGGCGGATGATGTCGATACTGCAGATTTGGCCCAACAACTGGCTTTGCCCGTCATAATGGTGGTCGGCCTGCGTTTGGGGTGCCTGAGCCATGCCTTGCTGACCGCCGAAGCGATTGCTGCGCGCGGTCTGAAGCTGGTGGGCTGGGTCGCCAATACGGTCGATGCCGGCATGCCGTTTGCCGAGGATAATGTGGCGGCATTGACCGCGCGTTTGCCTGCACCCCTGCTGGGTTGTGTGCCGCGTCTGGCGGCGCCCTTGCCTGCTGCAGCGGCTGCGTATCTGGATTTTTCGTGTTTGCCGGGCTGGCCCGGTACACCTACTGTTTAAATTTTAGTCAGGAGTTTTTTTATGTCGTCGCAACCCGTTACTTTTCAGGCGCCTGTCGCTCCCATCGTTCCGACAGCATGGCCGGTTGACGACGTATTGGCTTTGTTCAATCTGCCATTCAATGATCTGATTTTCCGTGCGCAAACCGTGCACCGCGAACACTTCGATCCGACGGAAGTGGAACTGGCAACCCTGTTGTCGATCAAGACCGGCGGCTGCCCGGAAGATTGCGGCTATTGCCCGCAAGCTGCGCGCTACGACACCGGCGTGACAGCACAAAAGATTCTGCCTCTGGAAGAAGTATTGACCGCAGCGCGCGAAGCCAAGGCGCACGGTGCAACGCGCTTCTGCATGGGTGCGGCATGGCGTGAACCGAAGGATCGCGATCTGGAAAAAGTCGAAGAGATGGTGCGTGAAGTGAAGGCGATGGGCATGGAAACCTGCGCCACGCTCGGTATGCTCGGCGAAGGCCAGGCTGAAAAATTGAAGGACGCCGGCCTTGATTACTACAATCACAATCTGGATACTGCACCTGAATTCTATTCAAACGTGATTTCGACGCGCGATTACCAGAATCGCATCGATACGCTGGCGCGTGTGCGCAACGTCGGTATCAAGGTTTGCTGCGGCGGTATTGTTGGAATGGGCGAATCGCGTTTGCAACGCGCCGGCCTGATCGCGCAATTGTGCAATATGGACCCATATCCGGAATCGGTACCTGTTAACAATCTGGTGCAGGTTGAAGGTACGCCTCTGCACGGTACCGATCCTATCGATCCGTTGGAATTTGTTCGTACCGTCGCGGTTGCACGTATCACGATGCCGAAAGCACGCGTGCGTTTGTCCGCCGGTCGTCGTGAAATGGGCGAAGCGATACAGGCCTTGTGTTTCGTTGCCGGTGCGAATTCGATTTTCTACGGCGACAAGTTGCTGACGACTGGCAATCCGGAAGCGCTGGCCGATCAGGAATTGCTGGAGAAGCTCGGCATGCACACACGCAGTACCGCGATCGATGCGCGTTGCGATGTGACGCCACAGTAAGATCGCATTTGTGATGCAGAGGCGGCCGGTTGAATCTTCGACCGGCCGTTTTTCCATCTAAAGACAGTTCCATTTTGACTGTCGTTTTATATTCTGTTTTGAATAAAGTTTATCGAGGTGCTGCAATTGATTTCTTCCAGCCTGCCCACATCCGTCAAGATCATTGAAGTCGGCCCGCGCGACGGTTTGCAGAACGAACAGCAAACCATAGGCGCTGGCGTCAAGATAGAACTGGTGAATCGTTTGTCGCAAGCCGGCTTCGTCAATATAGAAGCGGCAGCTTTCGTGTCGCCCAAATGGGTGCCGCAAATGGCGACGTCAACCGAAGTGATGGAAGGTATTGAGCGTCGGCCGGGCACGCTGTATTCCGCGCTGGTGCCGAACATGAAAGGTTTCGATGCCGCACTGTCAGCAGGCGTGGATGAAGTCGTGATCTTCGCTGCTGCATCGGAAGCGTTTTCGCAAAAGAACATCAATTGCTCGATTGCCGAATCGGTGGAACGTTTTCGCGACGTGGCGCGCGCGGCGAAGGAAAATAAATTGCGTTTGCGCGGCGCCTTGAGTTGCGCTTTTGCTTGTCCGTATCAGGGTGAAGTATCGGCTGACAGCATGGCGAGTGTAGTGCGACAACTGCGCGATCTCGGTTGCGATGAAATCGATATTGCTGACACGATAGGCGTGGCGACGCCGCGTCATGTACAAACCATCATGCAGCGTGCGGCGCAGGAATTCCCGATTGAAAATCTGTCCGGCCATTTCCACGATACCTACGGTCAGGCGCTGGCGAATATCTATGCGAGCCTGGAAGTCGGTATCACGATTTATCACGCGTCGGTGGCCGGCCTGGGCGGTTGCCCGTATGCGAAGGGTGCAACCGGCAATGTAGCGACAGAGGATGTGCTGTACATGATGCAGGGGCTCGGCATTGCCACCGGCATCGATCTCGACAAAGTAGTCGAGGCCGGACAATTCATCTCAACGCAGCTTGGCCGCAAGGCAGTCAGCCGTGCAGGTAACGCGATTGCGGCGAAACGAACTGATTGATAGTGCGCTAATCCTGCTGCGGTAGAAAATAAAAAACGGGATGCATCTGTGAGGATGCATCCCGTTTTGTTGTGACTGACTGGATTAGTTGTACAGCACGTTAGGCAGCCACAAGCCGATGGCCGGGAAGACGTACAGCAGAACCAGCGCGATGATCTGGATCGCCATGAACGGCAACATGCCGAGGAAAATCTGATTCAGCGTGACATGCGGAGGCGCTACGCCTTTCAGATAGAACGCCGACATGGCGACTGGTGGTGACAGGAACGCGGTCTGCAGGTTCATCGCTACCAGCAAGCCGAAGAACAGCGGATCGATATCGAAGTGCGGCAGCAGCGGGATAAAGATCGGCATGAAAATCACGATGATCTCGGTCCATTCCAGCGGCCAGCCCAGCAGGAAAATAATGACTTGCGCCAGTATCATGAACTGGATCGGCGTCAAATCCATACCGAGCACCCAGTCATTGATGATTTCCTGTCCGCCCAGCAGCGCAAATGCAGCCGAGAAGATGCTGGAGCCGACAAACAGCCAGCACACCATCGCACTGGTTTTGGTTGCCAGAAATGCGGACTCTCTGAGCATCGCGTAATTGAAGCGGCGGTAACATGCGGCGAGGATGATGCCGCCAAATGCTCCCATGGCGGCCGCTTCGGTCGGTGTTGCCAGGCCGAACACGATGCTTCCCAGTACCGCCAGAATCATGAATGCCAGTGGGAATAGCGAACCCATTAACATCTTGAAGATTTCCAGCCGTGCAAAGGTGAACATCGCATAGAACACCACCATCGCGACGAAGGCTACGGCGAATGCGATCCAGTAGCTCATGGGTGCAGGCTTGGCGCTCGCAGTGACCGTTTCTGCTGCCGGTTTGGTGGCTGCTTCTACCGGCGCTGCAGGTACTGCAGTGGCGGCAACTGGCGCTTCGGCTGCAGGTTCATTCAGGCTTCCCTCGGATGGAGGCTCGCCAAAGCCGCCTTCGCCGGCTGGTTCACTCAGGCTGTCTTCGAAGTGCGTACTCAAATCCTGCGCTTCGGCCCCCATTTCAACCAGCTCTGTCTGTGCGGCTTCGGGTGCGGTAACCAGGTTGTAGCTGATGCCCATTACCAGTACAAAGGCCAGCGCCGGCAACAGCGCGATCCCGAGTTGCTGCAAGATCGTGCGAATTGGAATGTCGGCATTGCGTTTGCCTTTCAGCGCGCCGAGCAAACCTGGCAGAGCCTTGTTGCTGAAGGTGCTGGAAATGGTGGCGGCAAACTCAGACAGAGTGACGCGCCGGTCTTCTGCCGATAATGGCGGTGCCAGATTGGGTTTGAGTTTTGCCAGCACGATGACGTAACCGATATACAGCACGGCCAGCATGATGCCGGGAAAAAATGCACCGGCATACAGTTTGACTACGGATACGCCCGCAGTCGCGCCGTACACAATCAATAGCACCGATGGCGGAATCAGAATGCCGAGACAGCCACCGGCGGTAATCGAGCCGGCGGCTACTTGCGTGCTGTATCCGGCTTTCAGCATTGCCGGCAAGGCCAGCAAACCCATCAGCGTGACGACTGCACCGACGATGCCGGTTGCTGTTGCAAACACTGCGCAAGTCACAATGGTCGCCACTGCCAGTGAACCGGGAATGCGCGCCATTGCAATGTGCAAGCTCTTGAACAATTTCTCGATCAGGTTGGCGCGCTCGACCAGATATCCCATGAAAATGAACAGCGGGATGGAGATCAGCACATCGTTCGCCATGACCGAATATGCTCTCTGTACCATCAAATCGAGCGTCTGCTGGACTGCCAGACTGGGGTCTCGACTATGGAAGGCGAACCACGCAAAGATCACGCCCATGCCCATCAATGTGAAAGCGGTAGGGAAGCCGAGCATGATCGCTACCACCACCAATGCCAACATCAATAAACCCAGATGCCCATTCGTCATGTCGGCAGGTGCCGGCATGACGAAAAATACACCAACGACGATTGCTACTAAAATCGATATGCCAAACCAAATCTCTTTTTTCATGCTTGACTCCCCGGTTTGGTGGCAACAAATTTGTCTGCGTTGGCAATATCGCTATCTGTCACGTGCACCATGGCCTTGAGTTTTTCGACATCAACTTCTTCCACGTCTTTTTCACGTGCCGGCCATTCGCCTTCTTTCAGGCAAATAATGCAACGGACAATTTCCACGAAACCTTGCAGCAACAGCAGAACGCCGGAAATCGGGATGATCATCTTGAACGGATACAGCGGCGGGCCGTTTGCAGTCAGCGTGGACGACTCACGTATTGCAAGCGATTCCATAGCGTAAGTGTAGCCAGCCCATACCAGTGCGACGACGCCGGGGATGAAAAACAGAAAGTACAAAGTCAGATCCAGCCCGGCTTGCAGGCGCGGCGGGAAAAAACCGTACAGTACATCGCCACGAACGTGCCCATTTTTGGCGAGCGTGTAGGCACCAGCCATCATGAAGGATGTGCCGTACATCATGATCATCAAATCGAATGACCACGGATTCGGGTGATTGAGGACGTAGCGGGAAAAAACTTCCCATGAGATAAGAAAGGTCAACACTACGATAAGCCATGAAAAAACCTGACCTACCCAGCTGCTCACCTTGTCTATGAAAAACAAAAGATTTTGCATGACGAACTCCGATTCGAGACAGGTGATGTTCGGTGTTGCAACGCCTGCTGGCGTTTAAAAAACACCATCCGTCTGGATGGTGTTTTTTGTGTCAGCTATGCGGTCAGGCTTTCTTTTGTCCGGCCTTTGCGATGAAGTAGTGGTTGTAGGCCATGCGACGATTATTGTTGGTGTCCATGTCCCATTTCATGGCGCGCTCGGCAAACGCACGCTGCGATTTTTCGACCTCCTTGAATAGTGGGTTGTCGGCACCTTTCTTCGCTACCACGTCATCCCATATTTTCAATTGATCCTGCAATACCGCGTCTGGCGTTTTGTAGAATTTGACGCCTTCTTTGGTTTGCATTTCGCGGTAGTCGGTGGAATAACGATCGATGGCTTTCCACGACATGTCGGCTGACGAAGCTTCCACCGCATTGGCAATGATGGCTTTCAGTTTTGGTGCCAAACCGTCGTATTTGGTTTTGTTGAAACTGATCTCGAATTGCTCCGAGCTTTGATGGAAGCTTTGCAGCATGCAAACCTTGGAGACGTCCGGGAAACCAAGGATGCGGTCGGAGCTGGCATTGTTGAACTCGGCGCCATCCAGCAAACCTCTGTCCATTGCAGGAACGATTTCGCCGCCCGGCAGTGCATTCACGGCGGCGCCCATCGCGGTAAACAAATCGATCGCCAGACCGTTGGTGCGGAATTTCAATCCCTTGAAATCTTCTTTTTTGGTGATGGGTTTTTTGAACCAGCCGAGCGGTTGCGTTGGCATCGGGCCGCTGAGGAAGGACACGACATTGGCGCCGATCGAGCTATACAGTTTTTCCAGCAGCGCCTTGCCGCCGCCGTATTTATGCCATGCCAGCACCATGTTCGCATCCATGCCGAATACCGGGCCGGAGGTCCACAATGCAATCGCACTTTGCTTGCCGTAGTTGTAGCCCATCACGCCGTGACCACCGTCGAGTGTGCCTTTTGACACTGCATCCAGCAGGCCGAAGGCAGGTACGACTGCGCCGGCCGGTAATACTTCGATCTTCAGTTCGCCACCGGTCATGTCATTGACCTTCTTGGCGAAATCCAGAGCGTATTCGTGAAAGATATCCTTGCTGGGCCAGGTACTTTGGAAGCGCAGTTGTGTGACAGTTTGCGCGGTTGCGATCATCGGGAAGCTGAGTGCTGCGGCGGCACTGCCGGTGGCGGCTGTGCCAAGAAACTTACGGCGGGAAGGTGCGGTGCTTTGAGTCGACTTGATAGTCTTTTTCATTGTGTATCTCCTTTTGTTTTATTAGAAATAACGCAGATTCGTCACCCGATGGACAGCTCCATTCTCAAAAAATGGCGGCAGGACTGACGCTCGTAGAATGCGCTTTCACATGCATATGTCAAGTTGCAACGCAGCAATAAAGGGGATGATTTTTTTGCTGCATTTTTTATGCATGTAATGGATAAGTGGAATGTGTTAAATGTTTTCTGCAACATGCGTCGTCGATCTGGTTCGTCTTTTCATGCTGCGGATTGCGGCATGAAAACACGATGTTTTCATAGAGAGCTGCATATTTTTTAAGCACGTGAAATGTATGGTTCAACATTGCATATCAAAGTGTAATTACGCTGAGATGACTGCTGCAAAAACCTTCGTTTGTGACGATGCAATTAATCTGTTTTAATGGCTGAATTATTTTTTGTGCTTCATGCACAAAATGCGACAGCATAGATTTTT
The DNA here is from genome assembly GCF_040395855.1 of Herminiimonas fonticola. Classification (GTDB taxonomy): domain Bacteria; phylum Pseudomonadota; class Gammaproteobacteria; order Burkholderiales; family Burkholderiaceae_D; genus Oxalicibacterium; species Oxalicibacterium fonticola_A. Next base: position 8,364 of record NZ_JBEBPO010000099.1, read on the forward strand.
CTTACGCGACGCTTACAAAAAAGGCGCATTTTCATGTCGACGA
>NZ_JBEBPO010000100.1:0-8369 GCF_040395855.1 Herminiimonas fonticola
CCTTATGACGCGTATCGACTTTCACAGCAATGTTCCAGACAAAATCGCGTACGCGTGCCGCCTTGCGCGCAAGGCACGCAAGGCCGATTTCCAGGTAGTGATTCTGGCCAGGGATCGCGCGCAACTTGCAGCGCTGGATGAAGCGTTATGGACGTTTTCCGAACACGACTTCCTGCCGCATGTCGCGATGGACGATCCATTGGCTGCGCAAACGCCAATTCTGCTGACTACCGAACAGGCGATGGAGTCGCCACATCACCAGATCCTGATCAATCTGTCGGATACACCGCCTGAACACTTTGCGCGTTTCGAGCGGATGTTTGAAGTTGTCTCATCCGACGATGCCGATAAATCTTCCGGACGCGAACGCTATGCTTATTACAAACAGCGCGGCTATCCGCTGACCCATTTTGTGGCTGAACATTCATGAATAAATCCCCGCCAGATTCCGGCATTCCCGTCCTGACCGAAGTCATCCTGACACCACCGCGCGTATCAGGCACGGCATCAACACCCGTACCGCCTTCTGCTCGTGCGCCAGCTCCGGCATTTTCCTCTCCCCCAATATCCACACCAGAGCCTGAAGAGTTCGCAGATATCCCTGTGCTTCAGGTCGAAGTCGAATCCACGCTGGCGCCAATAGAACATGCTCCGATTACCGGCTGGCTGGATGAAGAATGGACACGCCTGGAACAGAAGATAAGTGAGCGCGTGCTGACACAAATTCTGGATCGTATCGATACCGTGCTCGAACAGCGCATCAGTGAAAGCCTTGCCAGCAGCGTACAACTGGCCGTGAATGAATTACGGCAGGGTTTGCGTGAGACGCTGGAAGAAGTGATCAGCGATGCCGTGGCGCAAGAAATCGACAATATTCATTTTTCAAAAAAATAAATTTATATTCATTTTTTTATTTTTTAAAACAAAAATTAATCATCCATATATTTTTATATAAATATATGGCATCACAATGAACACATAAAAAATAGATAATTTCCTACAATTGAGTCATTGCACAACAACAATGGCGGAAATTGAAATGAAAGTAATTGTCTTGGGTTCAGGCATCATCGGTACTGCATCCGCATGGTTTTTAAACAAGTCGGGCCATGATGTCACAGTGATTGATCGCCAGCCTGGCGCCGCGCAGGAAACCAGTTTTGCCAATGGTTGCCAGATTTCCGTCTCGCATGCCGAGCCTTGGGCCAACCCCGCTGCCCCGATGAAAGTGCTGAAGTGGCTGGGCAAGGAAGACGCTCCTTTGCTGTACCGCTTCCGTCCCGAATGGCTGCAGTGGAAGTGGGCGTTGAATTTCCTGCGTGAATGCACGCCGGGTCGTACCAATGAAAATATCCGCCAGATCGTCGCCATCTGCGAATACAGCCGCCAGACGCTGGTCGGCTTGCGCGCTGAAACCGGTATCCAGTACGACAACCTGAATCGCGGCATTCTGCATTTCTATACCGATCAAAAAGAATTCGACGATTCGCTGCCGGCTGCCAAACTGATGCGCGATCTGGGTTGTCCGCGCGATTCCATCAGTACAGATGAAGTCATCCGTATCGAACCCGCTTTGGCTCGCATACGCGACAAGATCGTCGGCGGCGACTTCACTGCCAACGACGAATCCGGCGATGTCTACAAGTTCACCTCCGGCCTGGCGCAAAAGTCAGCCGAAGCCGGCGTCAATTTCAAGTTCAATACCACGGTCACCCGCCTGATTACCGAAGGTGCAGGCGCCAGCGCCAAAATCACCGGCGTGGAAGTCATCACACCGGAAGGTCGCCACGAAGTCCTGCACGCCGACGCATATGTATTGGCGATGGGTAGTTTTTCTACCGCGCTGGCAAAACCCTTGGGCATCGATCTGATGATTTATCCGGGCAAGGGTTATTCGGCAACCTACACCGTGACCGATCCGTCCGCTGCACCGTCGGTATCGCTGACCGACGACGGCTACAAACTGGTGGTCTCGCGCCTGGGCGATCGCCTGCGTGTCGCCGGCACTTGCGAATTGAACGGTTACACGCGCGAATTGAATACCGCGCGTTGCGAAGCCATCACGCGCCGCACGCGCGAATTGTTCCCCGATGCCTGCGATTATGACAATCCTACCTACTGGACCGGTTTGCGCCCATTGACGCCATCCAATGTGCCTTACATCGGCAAGACCAAATTCAGCAATCTGTTCCTGAACACTGGTCACGGCACGCTGGGCTGGACCATGGGTTGCGGCTCGGGCCGTGCCTTGGCCGACATCGTTTCCGGACGTCAACCGGAAGTGAATTTCCGCTTCACCGGCATGCCGTATCGGCCATCCGATCGCATCATCACGCCGCAATCGATCACAGCTTAAAAAAACAAGCTTCAAAAAAAACGCTGCATGTTATTTCATGCAGCGTTTTTTTATGCGCGAAGAAACTGCCTGCGCTTTTCGCCTGTGCTTTTATTTAGCTATACGCACCTGCAGCGCACTAACCTTCTCGTCAAGCGCAATGCGCGTATCGAACTTCGCCCGCTTCATCGGGAAGCGCGACTGAAAATGCCGCACATTGCCGGAACCCGAAATCGCGCGGCGTACAAACTGGTAATAGGCGTCCATGTCCACCACATGCACTACCAGAAAATAATCGTAATCGCCGGAAACGAAATAGCACTGCATCACTTCCGCTTCCTTGTTCATGCGCGTTTCAAACTCCTGCATGTGTTCGTCGGATTGATTCCCCAGCGATACTTCCAGAAACGCCAGCATCCCGTAGCCCAGCGCAAACGGATCGATCATCGCCACATCGGCGCTGATGATGCCGGCATCACGCATATCGCGTATGCGCCGCAAGCAGGTCGGCTGCGAAATATGCACCTTGTCCGCCAGGGTGCGTGTCGGCATCTGATTATCCTTCTGCAGAAGGTTTAAAAGCTTGCGATCGACTTTGTCTAGGGTATGAAGTTTGGACATGGGGAGCTGTGTAAATCTGAAAAATCGCACAAAAACGCTTTGCGTCGTATTTTCTTCTGTTGTAAGGTCATCATCTTGAGATGCATGCATGGTCAGTGTTGCAGCTACTCTGTATTTTTACAATCCTCAGGAGAAAATATATGCAGTTCAAGAGCAAAATGATTCCACTGGCCGGCGCGCTTGCCTTTGCCCTTGCAGGCGGCGCTGCAGCGCAGGAACAGATCATCAAGATCGGCAGCGTAGCCCCGATCACCGGTACCGATGCGCACATGGGCAAGGATAATGAAAACGGTGCACGCATGGCCGTCGAAGACCTGAATACCAAAGGCATCACCATAGGCGGCAAGAAAGTAAAATTCCAGTTGCTGGCAGAAGATGATGCCGCCGATCCAAAACAGGCTACCGCCGCCGCACAAAAACTGGTCGATGCCGGCGTTGTCGCCGTGATCGGCCATTTGAATTCCGGCACCACGATTCCTGCGTCCAGAATTTATTCCAACGCAGGCATCCCGCAAGTATCGCCGTCCGCAACGAATCCGAAATACACGCAGCAGGGCTTCAAGACCGCCTTCCGCGTGGTGGCCAATGATGCGCAACTGGGTCAGGTGCTGGGCCAGTATGCAGTCAAGACACTGGGCGGGAAAAGCGTCGCCGTGATCGATGACCGTACCGCATACGGCCAGGGTGTAGCCGATGAATTTGCCAAGGGCGTGAAGGCCGCCGGCGGCTCCGTGGTTGCCAGCCAATACACCAACAACAAGGCAACCGACTTCAACTCGATTCTGACCTCGATCAAGGCCAAGAAGCCCGACATCATCTTCTTCGGTGGCATGGATGCGGTCGGCGGCCCGATGTTGCGTCAGATGAAACAGCTGGGCATCAATGCCAAATTCATGGGCGGCGACGGCATCTGCACCGGCTCGCTGCCGGGCTTGGCCGGCAACGCGCTGGGCGATAACCAGGTGGTCTGCGCCGAAGCCGGCGGCGTACCGGAAACGCGCAGAAAAGGTGTGGAAGACTTTCGCGCTGCCTACAAAAAACGCTTTGGCGTAGAAGTGGTCTATACCGCGGCTTATGCCTACGACGCGACCAACGCAGTCGTCGAAGCCATGAAGAAAGCCAATTCGTCGGAACCTGCCAAATACCTGCCTGAACTGGCAAAGAGCAATTACCCCGGCATTACCGGCACCATTGCTTTCGATGCCAAGGGCGACATCAAGGACGGTACCTTGACGCTCTATACATTCAGGAACGGCAAACGCGAAATACTGGCAGTGACCAAATAAGCAGCAAACAGACCTTGCTGTAAAAGCCTCGCGGAAAAATCGCGAGGCTTTTTATTTCTCGCAATACGACACCAGATGCTCCGACAAAAATAAAGCGCTCCGAAGAGCGCTTTATTTTTGTCATCGATACGCTGAACTCCGCGCATCGATTGCAACCGGCTTATTTCAACGACAGTATCCATTTCACCAGCGTATGCGCTTCCGCTTCGCTTACCTGCGCATTGGCCGGCATAGGCACCGTGCCCCAGGCGCCACTACCGCCCTTGATGATTTTTTGCACCAATTTGTCTTCAGCGCCTTTTTGTCCGGCGTATTTGGCACCCACATCCTTGAAAGCCGGGCCCAATACTTTATTCGTCACTGAATGGCAGGCCATGCAGTTTTTTGCTTTTGCGAGATCGGCGTTTGCCAGCGCGACATTCGACACACCCGCAGTCAAAACCAGAGCTACCAACAAAGAACTTTTCATGCTTTTCTCCACAAGATTGATCGCCGCCATTCTACCGTGTTTCAGTCGCACGATACATTGCCCGGCATGAATACAACGCGAACATAACATCAGGGTTGACGACAGCAATTGACCGTTACACTTTTTCACAATATGCTGCAGCGAAAAGGGAGAAGACATGCCGCTCATCATCATCATCGTATTGCTATCGGTTTTGAAATATCTGGAAATCGGCCCGCTCGAAAACATGTCGTGGTGGTGGATCGTCGGCCTGTTCATTGTCGCCTTCCTGTGGTTCGAATTTTTTGAACGCATGCTCGGCCGCGACAAGCGCAAAGCCCATGAGCAGCTGGAAAAGGCACGCAAGGAACGCGTCAATAAAACTTTCAAATAGACAGCGTATTTATCCGCCCACTAGCGATCCGGATGACGGCAATTGCGCGACAGACAATTACCGCCTGAATCAAAAGATCGTCATTTAACTTTTCCGGCCAGGCAATCCAGGCGCACCTGATTGCCGAACTCCGGCCCCCTGGCATTTGCCAGCGACTTGTCAAAATAAACTGCCTTGATGGATTCCTGCTTTACCTGCAGCGGGATGCCTTTCACTCCGCGTATCAACTCCAGCGTTTTTTCAGGCTGCATGCCTTGATCGCGCCAGGCGGCAATTGATTTGAACATGCTCGCATAACTGGAGCAATACGATTGCCTGTCCATATTGGTGTCGGCATGCGCAATTGCAGAAGTCAGTATCAGCATGAATGCCGCGATGATTGTTTTCATGGATTCCCTCATTTAAGTCGGCCACTATACAGACATCATTCGCGGCATTGCCATGCAGGACGAAATTGATCCCGCTTGTAGTCGATTTGTTCACATGAGCGTTCTATTTATTTTTTTACAAGCAAGGGGCAAGGACCGTATCCAATCTTGAAAAACGCGAAAAACAATTGACTCTTTCCGGATTAAGTGCATAATGAGTGTGTGCGATTCACATCGCCCTGAGATTTGTCACTTTCCACTATAGGACTGGATGAATCAAAATATTAGCCTGCTCCCTTTATCGGTTGCGGGCTTTTTGCATTATGGACTGCGCTATCCATATAGCGCCTGCACAAGCCATGGCAGAGGAAAGTACAGGCGCCAATGTTGTGATGATTGGTTTTATAGATTGATACAGTCAGCCGTTATGCAGATACCATCTGGCCCATACACCAACCTGATTAAAGCGTTATGAAATTATCTGCCGCCATCCCCATCATTCGCATTTTTTGCGTAGACAAAGCCAAAGAGTTTTATCTGGATTTTCTTGGCTTCACGCTGGATTGGGAACATCGTTTTGAAGCCGAGTTTCCCTTGTATGCGCAAGTGACACGCTCGGGACTGACCTTGCATTTGAGTGAACATCATGGAGATGCAACACCGGGATCCGGGATATTTATTCCTGTAGAAGATATAGATGCGCTACACAAGGAACTCCACGCGAAAAAGTACATGTATGCCAAACCGGACATAGAAACCGTCGACTGGGGACGCCTGTTGCAAGTAATGGATCCGTTTGGTAATCGCCTGCGCTTCTGCGAACTATCAGAGGATTAATACCTGATTGCATTCAAGCTTACTTAGGTCAAACCTGCAAAATGAAAAAAGCCGGATAACAATCCGGCTTTTTTCATTTTTAAAAAAACAGCATCAACCTGTCACGGCACCTTTACTTGCCGTCGATGCCAGCGCTGCATATTTCGCCAATACGCCACGCGTATAACGCGGCGCAGGCTGTTTCCAGTTGGCGCGACGACGTGCGATTTCTTCTTCCGGCACGTTCAACTGAATCAACAGTTTATGCGCATCGATGGTGACCGAATCACCTTCTTCGACCAGACCGATCAGGCCACCAACGAATGCTTCCGGCGACACGTGACCGACAACCATGCCCCATGTACCGCCGGAGAAACGACCGTCGGTAATCAAGCCGACTGATTCGCCCAAACCCTGGCCGACCAGTGCGGAAGTCGGCGCCAGCATTTCCGGCATGCCTGGGCCGCCTTTAGGTCCGAGATAGCGCATGACGAGTACATCGCCAGCAACAATCTTGTTCGCCATGATGGCATCCATTGCCGTGTATTCATCATCAAATACACGGGCAGGTCCGGTGATCACTGGATTTTTCAGACCAGTGATTTTTGCCACGCAACCTTCAGGCGACAGATTGCCTTTCAGGATCGCGAGGTGACCTTGTGCGTACAAAGCCTTGTCGATCGTGTGGATCACGTCCTGGTCGGCACTTGGTACCGATGGGATATGCGCCAGCGCTTCTGCAACTGTCTGGCCGGTAATCGTCATGCAATCGCCATGCAACAAGCCTGCTTCGAGCAATACCTTCATCACTTGCGGAATGCCGCCTGCTTTATGCAGATCGGTTGCCACGTATTTGCCGGATGGTTTCAGGTCGCAGATGACCGGAACTTTTTTACGCATGCGTTCGAAATCGTCGATGGTCCAGTCGATTTCTGCTGCGTGCGCAATCGCCAGGAAGTGCAACACTGCGTTGGTCGAACCGCCGGTTGCCATGATGACAGCCACTGCGTTCTCGATTGATTTACGCGTAACGATGTCGCGCGGCTTCAAATCCTTTTTGATTGCTTCGATCAGTACGCGTGCGGATTCTGCTGCGGAACCGACTTTTTCATCATCAGGATTGGCCATCGTCGACGAGTATGGCAAGGCCAGACCCAATGCTTCGAACGAAGACGACATGGTGTTGGCTGTATACATACCGCCGCAGGAACCGGACGATGGGCAGGCATTGCGTTCGATGCCGTCGAAATCTTCCTGCGACATGCGACCGGCAGTGAATTCACCGACCGCTTCAAATGCGGAAACGATGGTCAGGTCTTTACCCTTCCAGTGACCCGGCTTGATGGTGCCGCCGTACACATAAATACTCGGCACATTGGTACGCAACATCGCGATCATGCCGCCTGGCATGTTCTTGTCGCAGCCACCGATGACGAGCACGCCATCCATCCATTGGCCGTTGACGGCGGTTTCGATGCAGTCGGCAATGACTTCGCGCGAGATCAGCGAATACTTCATGCCTTCGGTGCCCATGGACATACCGTCGGAAATGGTCGGCGTACCGAACACTTGCGGATTGCCGCCTGCATCCTTGACCGTCTTGATCGCGATATCAGCCAGTTTTTGCAGGCCGGAGTTACATGGTGTAATCGTCGAGTGACCGTTGGCGATACCGACCATAGGTTTGTCGAAATCGGCCTTTTCGTAACCCATGGCGTAATACATGGAACGGTTAGGGCTGCGGGACACGCCTTGCGTGATGTTTTTCGAGCGGCGATTGAATGCCATGATGACTCCAGAAAGAATGCAAATCGGTAGGTCGCTGCAATATGCACTGCAACGATTGCCTGCCCGGTAACAGGGCAAATCCTTGAAAAGAGCGCCTAGATTGCCTTGCGTTAGGCTATGTGTCAAATATATGATTCCATCATTATCAATACGTATAAGATATTGATTGATGGTAAATTCAAACAGCAATCCAGTTAGCTATCATTCATCAATGTCTATGAATTACGCCACGTAAGCCATGAATATCGAACTCAGGCAATTACGCTACTTTGTCACCGTCGCCGAAGAAATGCATTTCGGCCGCGCGGCAATA